>NZ_JBEPBI010000009.1:0-92555 GCF_040299045.1 Streptomyces sp. NPDC001027 | reverse complement strand
AGAGCATCCCGCGCCCGGCCGCCCGCCCCCGGCGCCTCACCTGGCCGCCGCCGACGCCCGGGCCACCCCCTGCTCCTTCGGTCCGAGGAACCGGGGATCCGGCTCGAACACCGCGTCCAGGGCCGCCTTGCCGGCCGCCAGGACCTCCCGGGCGCCCCCGTAGAGCCAGGTGACGTTGTGCGCGGCGGCGACGGCGACGCCGTAGGAGTCGACGCCCGCCGCCTCGCACAGGGCGACCGCCCGCCGGATGTGGAAGTCCTGGCTGATCAGCACGGCCTCGTCGACCCCGAAGATCTTCTTGGCGCGCACGCACGAGTCCCAGGTGTCGAACCCGGCGTAGTCGCTGACGATCCGCCGGTCCGGCACGCCGTGCCTCGTCAGATAGGCGCGCATCGCGTCGGGCTCGTCGTAGTCCTCGCGGCTGTTGTCGCCCGTGACGAGGACCACCTCGATGCGCCCGGCCCGGTACAGCTTCGCCGCCGTGTCCAGCCGGTGCGCGAGATACGGCGACGGCTCGCCGTCCCACAGCCCCGCCCCGAACACCACGGCGACCTCGCGGCGCGGCGCCTTCGCCGTCGTGCCGATCCGGTCGGACGTGGACACGTACAGCCAGGTGGACGGCAGCAGCGCCAGCACGCACCCGGCCATCACGGCCTGCACCAGCCGGCGCCGCCCGGCGCGGGTGCGCGGCAGCCGCGGTCGACGGACGTCCATGAGATCCCCCCGGTCGAACTCCCCTTCGGCCCGGAAAGACGCGGCCGGCGGTGATCCGGTTCGCCCTCCCGCGGTGTGTCCCGCGCCTCACATCCGCCCCGCCCCGGCGGTGAACCCCCGGAAAACAGTCGTGACGGTCAGGCAACGGGGGTGCAATCTCGGCCAGGCAGGATGGGTGCATGAGCCAGCCACGTCTCGTCCACCTCGACGGCCGCCGGCGGCCCGGCCCGCCCGCGCTGGTCGTCGTCGCCCACGGCAGCCGTGACCCGCGCGCCCTGAGCACCGTCCGCGCGCTCCTGGACGTCGTCCGCGCCGAGCGCCCCGGCCTCGCGGTCCACCTCGGGCACATCGAGCTGAACGAGCCCCTGCTCACGGACACCCTGGCCGGTCTGGACGCCGACGGCACGACGGACGCCGTCCTCGTCCCGCTCCTCCTCGCCCGGGGCCATCACGTCAAGCGCGACATCCCCGAGACGGCGGCGCGGGCCCGGGTGCGCACGCGCGTGGCCGCGCCGCTGGGACCGCACCCGCTGCTGGCCGAGACCCTGCACGCGCGTCTGACCGAGGCCGGCTGGCGCGCGCCGCAGACCGAGCGGGAGCGACGGTCGAGCGCGGTGGTGCTGGCGGCCGCCGGCTCCCGCGACCCCGACGCGGCGACCGACACGCGCCGCACGGCACGACTGCTCGCCGAACGCCTGGGCGTGCCGGTGACGCCCGCCTACGCGTCGACGGCGGCCCCGACGGTGGCGACGGCGCTGCGGGCCCTGGCGGCGCGAGGGCGCGACCGGGTGGCGGTGGCGTCCTGCTTCACGGCCCCCGGACGCTTCGCGACGGAGGCCGCGCAGGCGGCCCCGTGGATCGCCGCGGCCCCGCTGGGCGTCCACCCCCTGATGGCGAGCCTTCTGCTGCACCGCTACGACCGGGCCCTCGCGGCCGACGGCAGGAGCGACGCCGCCTGAGGGGCGCGCGGCGCGAGCACGCGGCCCGCCGCGGACGGCACGAACACGCCCCCCACGGAACCCGGCAGGCGAGTAGCGCCCCGATTGTCACTCCCGCCGCTTACTGTCGAATCATGGAAGGCACCGCACACCCCGACACCGCCTATGACCCGACGTCAGTCGCCCGCTGGGCCCCCGAGCCCGACAAACGCCCCGGCCGTACCGCCTTCCAACGCGACCGCGCGCGCGTCCTGCACTCGTCGGCGCTCAGAAGGCTCGCGGCAAAGACCCAGGTCGTCACCCCCGGAGAGCGCACCCCCGAGTGGGACGCGACGCCGCGCACCCGCCTCACCCACTCCCTCGAGTGCGCCCAGGTCGGCCGGGAGCTCGGAGCGGCCCTCGGCTGCGACCCGGACCTGGTCGAGGCGGCCTGTCTCTCCCACGACCTCGGCCATCCGCCCTTCGGCCACAACGGCGAACAGGCCCTCAACGACTTCGCACGGGACTGCGGCGGCTTCGAGGGCAACGCCCAGTCGCTGCGCCTGCTGACCAGGATCGAGCCCAAGCGCTTCACGGAGGAGGGCTCCGTGGGCCTCAACCTCACCCGGGCCGCCCTCGACGCCGCCACCAAGTACCCCTGGCCGCGGGGCGGCCACCCCACCGACGCAGGCTCGCCCAAGTTCGGCGTCTACGACGACGACCGTCCCGTCTTCGACTGGGTGCGCGAGGAGGCCCCCGGGACGCGCACGTGCTTCGAGGCCCAGGTCATGGACTGGGCCGACGACGTGGCGTACTCCGTCCACGACGTGGAGGACGGCCTGCACGCGGGCCACATCGACCCGATCTGCCTGCACGCCGAACCGGAACGCCAGGAGATCTTCCGGGTCGCCGTCGGCCGTTACGTGCCCGCCGGCACCGACCCGGCCGAGCTCGCCGCCGCCCTCGACCGCCTCCAGGACCAGGAGTGGTGGCCGCACGGCTACGACGGCACGGCGGTGGCCCAGGCCCGCCTCAAGGACGCCACCAGCCAGCTCATCGGCCGTTTCTGTCTCGCCGCCGAGGGCGCCACGCGCGCGCGGCACCACGCCGGCCGCCTCACGCGCTACGGCGCCGAACTCGTCGTCCCGCACGAGACCCGCCTGGAGTGCGCGGTCCTCAAGGCCGTCGCCGACCGGTACGTCATGCAGCGCGCCGAACAGGAACGCCTGCGCGCCGACCAGCGCGTCGTCATCGGCGAACTCGCCGAGGCGCTCACCGCCCGCGCCCCCGACGGCCTCGACCCCCAGTTCCGCGCGCTGTTCGACCGGGCCGCCGACGACCGCGCCCGCAAACGCGTCGTCGTCGACCAGATCGCGTCCCTCACCGACGCCTCCGCCCGCTCGCTCCACCGCCGGCTGACGACGCACACCAGACGCTGACCGGGAGCGCCCCGTCCGCCCCGTGCGCCCAAACGGGCCGAAACGCGCCACGGCGTGCCGTGATCGGGCACGTCCCCCTTCCCCCATCACGCTGCGTGCGGGACGCTCGCATATGGCGGCACGCTCAACGAGGAGGCATCACGTGGTCGACGCGGATCAGACATTCGTCATCGTCGGAGGAGGCCTGGCCGGCGCGAAGGCGGCCGAGACGCTGCGAGCGGAGGGCTTCACCGGCCGCGTGATACTGATCTGCGACGAACGCGACCACCCCTACGAGCGGCCGCCGCTCTCCAAGGGCTATCTCCTCGGCAAGGAGCCGCGCGAGAGCGTCTTCGTGCACGAGCCCGCCTGGTACGCGCAGAACGACATCGAGCTGCACCTCGGCCAGACCGTCGACGCGATCGACCGCACCGCGAAGACGGTCCGCTTCGGCGACGACGGCACGCTCGCCCACTACGACAAGCTGCTGCTGGCGACCGGCGCCGAGCCGCGTCGTCTGGACATCCCCGGCACCGACCTGGCCGGCGTGCACCATCTGCGTCGCCTCGCGCACGCCGAGCGCCTCAAGGGCGTCCTCGCGGCCCTCGGCCGCGACAACGGCCACATCGTGATCGCCGGCGGCGGCTGGATCGGGCTGGAGATCGCTGCGGCCGCCCGCGAGTACGGCGCCGAGGTCACCGTCGTCGAGCCCGAGCCGACGCCGCTGCACGGGGTCCTCGGCCCCGAGCTCGGAAGCGTCTTCGCCGACCTGCACCGCGAGCACGGCGTGCGCTTCCACTTCGGCGCCCGGCTCACCGAGATCGTCGGACAGGACGGCATGGTCCTCGCCGCCCGCACCGACGACGGCCAGGAGCACCCGGCGCACGACGTCCTCGCCGCGATCGGCGCGGCCCCGCGGACGGCCCTCGCCGAGGCGGCCGGCCTGGAGATGGCCGACCGCGCCCACGGCGGCGGCGTCGCCGTGGACGCGACCCTGCGCACCTCGGACCCCGACATCTACGCCGCCGGCGACGTCGCGTCCTTCCCGCACGGCCTGTTCGACACCCGGCTGCGCGTCGAGCACTGGGCGAACGCCCTGAACGGCGGCCCGGCGGCCGCCCGCGCGATGCTCGGCAAGGACGTCACCTACGACCGCGTGCCGTACTTCTTCTCCGACCAGTACGACCTGGGCATGGAGTACAGCGGCTGGGCGCCGCCGGGCTCCTACGACGAGGTCGTGATCCGCGGCGACGCGGCGAAACGCGAGTTCATCGCGTTCTGGGTGAAGTCGGGCCGGGTGCTGGCCGGGATGAACGTGAACGTGTGGGACGTCACCGAGCCGATCCAGAAGCTGATCACCGCCCGGACCCCGGTGGACACGCAGGCACTGGCCGACCCCCACGTCCCCCTGGACGGTCTCCTCCCGTGAGTGTCGGTGCGCCCCCGTAGAATCACTGCGTGGCAGGACGGATCAACGACGAGGACGTGAAGGCCGTTCGGGACGCGGTCCCGATCGACGCCGTGGTGTCCGAGTACCTCCAGCTGCGCAGCGCGGGCGGCGGCAACCTCAAGGGCCTGTGCCCTTTCCACGACGAGAAGTCGCCGTCCTTCCAGGTCAGCCCGAGCAAGGGGCTCTTCCACTGCTTCGGCTGCCAGGAGGGCGGCGACACCATCACGTTCGTGATGAAGGTCGACCACCTCACCTTCTCCGAGGCCGTCGAGCGGCTCGCCGCCCAGGCCGGCATCACCCTGCGTTACGAGGAGGGCGGCTACAACCCCTCCCACCAGCGCGGCGAGCGCATCCGCCTGGTCGAGGCCCACAAGATCGCCGCCGAGTGGTACGCGGAACAGCTCGCCCTCAGCCCGGAGGCCGACACCGGCCGGCTCTTCCTCGCCGAGCGCGGATTCGACCAGGCCGCCGCCGTCCACTTCGGCGTCGGCTACAGCCCCCAGGGCTGGGACCACCTCACCCGCTTCCTGCGCGGCAAGGGCTTCACCGACAAGGAGCTGCTCCTGTCCGGGCTCGCCCAGGAGGGCCGCCGCGGGCCCATCGACCGCTTCCGGGGCCGTCTGATGTGGCCCATCCGCGACATCGGCGGCGAGGTCGTCGGCTTCGGCGCGCGCAAGCTCTACGAGGCGGACAACGGCCCCAAGTACCTCAACACGCCCGACACCGCGATCTACCGGAAGTCCCAGGTCCTCTACGGCATCGACCTCGCGAAGAAGGACATCGCCAAGTCCAGCCGCGCCGTCGTCGTCGAGGGCTACACCGACGTCATGGCCTGCCACCTGGCCGGCGTCACCACCGCCATCGCGACCTGCGGCACGGCCTTCGGCGGCGACCACATCAAGATCCTGCGCCGGCTGCTGATGGACAACGGCAGCGCCCGTGTGATCTTCACCTTCGACGGCGACGCGGCCGGCCAGAAGGCGGCCCTGCGCGCCTTCGAGGACGACCAGAAGTTCGCCGCCGAGACGTACATCGCCATCGCCCCCGACGGCATGGACCCGTGCGACCTGCGCCTCGCCAAGGGCGACGAGGCGGTCGCCGACCTGATCCAGCCCCGTACCCCGCTCTTCGAGTTCGCCCTGCGCCAGATCGTCGTCCGGTACGACCTCGACACCCCCGCGGGCCGCGCCGCCGCCCTCGACGAGGCCGCGCCCATCGTCGCCCGCATCAAGAACAGCGGCGCACAGCACGAGGTCGCCGTCCAGCTCGCCGGCATGCTCGGCATCCTGGACACCCAGTTCGTCGTCAAGCGGGTCGCCCAGCTGGCCCGTTGGGCCCGCGACCGGGGCGGCAAGGGCCCCGCGCCGACCGGCCGCGGCCCTCAGCAGTACGAGGCCTCCCCCCGCCAGGCCTCGGGTCCGGCCCTCACTCTGCGCAACCCCGTCTACGCCACGGAACGCGAGCTGCTCAAGCTCGCCCTGCAGCGCCCGGAGCTGGTGTCCCCGGCCTTCGACGCGTACGGGGCCGACGAGTTCACCGCCGCGCCCTACGCCGCCGTCCGCCAGGCCGTCCTCGACGCGGGCGGCGCGGAGCTCGGCGTCCAGGACGGCTCGGAGTACCTGGTCCGCGTCCGGGACACGGCCCCCGACGACGCCGTCCGCGCGATGGTCACCGAGCTCGCGGTCGAGCCGATCATGCGCCGCACGGTCGACGAGGTGTACGCGGGCAACGTCCTGGTGCAGGTGCGCCGCCGTGCCGTCGAGCGCCGCGTCCAGGAGATCCAGATCACCGTCAAACGGCTGGAGGCGGGCGGCGACCCGGCGCAGCTCGCCGCCGCCAAGAACGAGCTGTGGGTCCTCCAGCAGTACGACCAGGCGCTGAAGGTGCACGGCCCCGACGCCCTCTGAACAGCACGTCACGCTCCGGACTCAAAAAGTCACCGCACGCCCCTCGTGGCGAGGATGTGCCGTACGCCACACTGGGTCCGGTGCCTGAGTCCTCGGAGCGGCCCCCCGGAACCGCCGCCGCTCACCTCAGCAGCGATCATCCTGGAGGTCGCCCCCGTGCAGACCCAGACCCGGACCCTCACCCCGACCGACAGCACCGCCGAGAGCGCGCCCGACGGCATGGATCCGGACGCCGAGTCCGACGTCCTGGTCGCGGTCCCGCCGCAGAACCGTGCCGCGCACCACCCGGAGACGAGAACCGACCCCGCGGCGGACCCCGACACCGACCCCGAGGCCGCGGACCCGCCGCCCGAGGCGCTCGCCGAGGGCCCCGAGCCGGAGCCCGACGTGGAGGCCCCGCCCCGCGCCCGCGTCACCGAGAGCGCCGGCCCGTCCTCCGACCTGTTCCGCCAGTACCTGCGGGAGATCGGCCGCATCCCGCTGCTCACGGCGGCCGAGGAGGTGGAGCTGGCCCGCCGCGTGGAGGCCGGACTGTTCGCCGAGGAGAAGCTGGCCGGGTCGGCCGACCTGGCCGGCGAACTCGCGCTCGACCTCGACCGGCTGGTCGTCATGGGCCGGATGGCCAAGCGCCGCCTCATCGAGTCCAACCTGCGGCTCGTGGTGTCCGTCGCCAAGCGGTACGTCGGCCGCGGGCTCACCATGCTCGACCTCGTCCAGGAGGGCAACCTCGGCCTGATCAGGGCGGTCGAGAAGTTCGACTACGCCCGCGGCTACAAGTTCTCCACGTATGCCACCTGGTGGATCCGGCAGGCCATGTCCCGCGCGCTCGCCGACCAGGCCCGCACCATCCGCGTCCCGGTCCATGTCGTCGAGCTCATCAACCGGGTCGTCCGCGTCCAGCGCCGGATGCTGCAGGAACGCGGTTACGAGCCCACCGCGGAGGAGGTGGCCGCCCAGCTCGACCTGCTGCCGGAGCGCGTCGGAGAGGTCCTGCGGCTCGCCCAGGAGCCCGTCTCCCTGCACGCCCCGGTGGGCGAGGAGGACGACGTGGCCCTCGGCGACCTCATCGAGGACGGCGACGCGGCCAGCCCCGTGGAGTCGGCGGCCTTCCTGCTGCTGCGCGAGCACCTGGAGGCCGTGCTCTCCACGCTCGGCGAACGCGAGCGCAAGGTCGTCCAGTTACGGTACGGACTGGCCGACGGCCGCCCGCGCACCCTGGAGGAGATCGGCCGCATCTTCGGCGTGACCCGCGAACGGATCCGGCAGATCGAGTCGAAGACCCTCAACAAGCTGCGCGACCACGCCTTCGCGGACCAGCTCAGGGGCTACCTGGACTGAGCCCGCGGACCGGGCCCGTGGACTCAGTCCAGCCAGGGCCCGTGGACTCAGTCCGGGCAGGGCCCGCGGACCGGGCGGGGCCGCTCGCCGTCACTTGATGCGAGCGGCCCCCACGACACGCCGCACGACCGGCCGCCGTCCCCGGTCGTCCGTCCCCGGTCGTCCGTCCCCGGTCAGTCGACCTCCGCCACGGCCTCCGCGAACTGCGCCTTGTACAGGCGGGCGTAGGCCCCGTCCGCCGACAGCAGGTCGCCGTGCGCGCCCTGCTCCACGATCGAGCCGTTCTCCATCACCAGGATCGTGTCGGCGTCCCGGATGGTCGACAGCCGGTGCGCGATGACGAACGACGTGCGGCCGTGGGCCAGCTTCGCCATCGCCTTCTGGATCAGCACCTCCGTACGGGTGTCGACGGAGCTGGTGGCCTCGTCGAGCACCAGGATCGTCGGGTCGGACAGGAACGCCCGCGCGATGGTGATGAGCTGCTTCTCGCCCGCGCTGACCCCGCTGCCCTCGTCGTCGATCACGGTGTCGTAGCCGTCGGGCAGCGTGCGCACGAACCGGTCGGCGTGCGCGGCCCGCGCCGCCTCCTCGATCTCGCCCCGGGTGACCTCCCGCGACGCGCCGTACGCGATGTTCTCCGCGATGGTGCCGCCGAACAGCCAGGTGTCCTGCAGCACCATGCCGATCCCGGCCCGCAGTTCGTCACGCGACATCCGCGCTATGTCGACGCCGTCCAGGGTGATGCGTCCGCCGGAGACGTCGTAGAACCGCATCAGCAGGTTCACCAGCGTCGTCTTGCCGGCGCCCGTGGGACCGACGATGGCGACCGTGTGGCCGGGCTCCACCGCCAGCGACAGGTCCTCGATCAGCGGCTTCTGCGGGTCGTAGCGGAAGGACACGCCCTCGAGCGCCACCCGTCCGCGCAGCTCCGCGGGCCGCTCGGCGGCCACCGGGTCCGCCGCCTGCTCCTCGGCGTCCAGGATCTCGAAGACCCGCTCGGCCGAGGCGACGCCCGACTGCACCAGGTTCGCCATCGACGCGACCTGCGTCAGCGGCATGGAGAACTGGCGCGAGTACTGGATGAAGGCCTGCACGTCGCCGATGGACAGCGAACCCGACGCGACGCGCAGCCCGCCGACCACCGCCACCAGGACGTAGTTGAGGTTCGACACGAACATCATCAGCGGCTGCATGACGCCGCTGTTGAACTGCGCCTTGAACCCGGCCTCGTACAGCGCCTCGTTCTGCTCGGCGAACTGCTCGGCGGACTGCTGCTGACGGCCGAACACCTTCACCAGGGTGTGACCGGTGTACATCTCCTCGATGTGCGCGTTGAGCTTGCCGGTGGAGCGCCACTGCTGCACGAAGTGCGGCTGCGAGCGCTTGCCCACGCGGGTGGCGACGACCGCCGACAGCGGCACGGTGACCAGGGCCACCAGCGCCAGCAGCCACGACACCCAGAACATCATCGCCAGCACGCCGATGATCGTCAGCAGCGAGTTGATGAGCTGGCCCATCGACTGCTGGAGCGTCTGCCCGATGTTGTCGATGTCGTTGGTCGCGCGGGACAGCACCTCGCCGCGCTGGCGCTTGTCGAAGTACGACAGCGGCAGCCGCGACAGCTTCGTCTGCACGTCCTCGCGCATCCGGAACATCGTGCGGTTGACGGTCTTGTTGACCAGGCGCGTCGCCACCGCCATCATCAGCCCGGCGACCAGGAACACCCCGACCGCGGCCAGCAGCACCTCGCCCACCGAGCCGAAGTCGATGCCCTTGCCCGGCGTGAAGTCGGTGCTCCTGAGCATGTCGGCGACACTGCCGTCCCCGCGCTCCCGCATCGAGTCGAGGACCTGCTCCTTGGTCGCCCCGGCCGGCATCTGCCGACCGACGATGCCCGCGAAGACGAGGTCGGTGGCCCGGCCGAGGATCTTCGGTCCGACCACGTTGAGGCCGACGCTGAGCACGACGCAGAACAGCATCGCGTAGAGCGTGACCCGTTCCGGCTTGAACTGGGCGAGCAGCCGCCTGCCGGACACCTTGAAGTCCAGCGAGCGGTTCTCGGGGCCTCCGCCGGCCATCATGCGCCCCATGGGCCCGGCCATCAGGCAGCCTCCGCTTCCGTGAGCTGGGAGAGCACGATCTCCCGGTAGGTCTCGTTGTCCGCCATCAGCTCCCGGTGGGTTCCGGCGCCGACGACCCGGCCCTCGTCGAGGACGATGATCCGGTCGGCGTCGCGGATGGTCGCCACCCGCTGGGCGACGATCACCACGGTCGCCTCGGCGGTCTCCCTCCCGAGCGCCGCCCGCAGCGCCGCGTCGGTGGCGTAGTCGAGGGCCGAGAAGGAGTCGTCGAACAGGTAGATCTCCGGCCGCTGCACCAGCGTGCGGGCGATCGCCAGCCGCTGTCGCTGACCGCCGGAGACGTTCGTACCGCCCTGCGCGATGGGGGAGTCGAGGCCGTTCTCCAGCTTGCTGACGAAGTCCTTGGCCTGCGCCACCTCCAGCGCGTGCCACAGTTCCTCGTCGGTGGCGTCCGGATTGCCGTACCGCAGGTTGCTGGCGACGGTGCCCGCGAACAGGTACGGCTTCTGCGGCACGAGACCGACGGTCCTCGCCAGCAGCACCGGGTCCACCTCGTCCACGGCCACCCCGTCGACGAGCACCTCCCCCTCGGTGGCGTCGAACAGCCGGGGCACCAGCCCGAGGAGCGTGGACTTGCCGCTGCCGGTCGAGCCGATCACGGCCGTCGTCTCACCGGGGCGGGCCACCAGGTCGATGGACTTCAGGACGGGCTCCTCGGCGC
The DNA here is from genome assembly GCF_040299045.1 of Streptomyces sp. NPDC001027. Taxonomy (NCBI): domain Bacteria; kingdom Bacillati; phylum Actinomycetota; class Actinomycetes; order Kitasatosporales; family Streptomycetaceae; genus Streptomyces; species Streptomyces sp. NPDC001027. The sequence continues at coordinate 82,009 of NZ_JBEPBI010000009.1, read as the reverse complement.
CGGGATAGCGGAACCCGGCCCCCTGGATCTCCAGGTGGCCGTGCCGCCGCAGCTCGGTGACGGGAGCCGCCGGCGGAACCACCGACGACGAGGTGTCCAGCACCTCCTGGATGCGCTCGGCGCACACCTCCGCACGCGGCACCTGCATGAACATGAAGGTGGCCATCATCACGGACATGACGATCTGCATGAGGTAGGCGAGGAACGCGGTCAGGTCGCCGATCTGCATCCCGCCGTCGTCGATCCGGTGCGCGCCGAACCACACCACCGCGATCGACGACAGGTTCACCGTGGTCATGACCACCGGGAACATCAGCGCCAGCAGGTTGCCGGTCTTCAGCGAGACGCCGGTGAGATCGGCGTTGGCCTCCCGGAACCGCTGCTGCTCGTACTCGTCCCGCACGAACGCGCGGATGACCCGGTTGCCGGTGATCTGCTCGCGCAGCACCCGGTTCACGGTGTCCAGCTTCACCTGCATGGACCGGAACAGCGGCCGCAGCCGGCGCACGATCAGCGTCACGCAGATGCCGAGGGTCGGCACGACGGCGACGAGCACCGCGGACAGCGGCACGTCCAGGCCGAGCGCCAGCACGATGCCGCCCACGCACATGATGGGCGCCGACACCATCAGGGTGAACGTCATCAGGGCCAGCATCTGGATCTGCTGGACGTCGTTGGTCGTCCGGGTGATCAGCGAGGGCGCGCCGAACTGGCCGACCTCCCGGGCGGAGAAGGACTGCACCCGGTCGAAGACGGCCGCCCGCACGTCCCGGCCGAGGGCTGCGGCGGTCCTGGCGCCGTAGTACACGGCGCCGATGTTGCACACGACCTGCGCCAGCGAGACGGCGATCATCACGCCGCCGAACGTCAGGATGTATCCGGTGTCTCCCTCGACGACGCCGTTGTCGATGATGTGCGCGTTCAGGGTGGGCAGGTAGAGGGTGGCGCAGGTCTGCAGGAGCTGCAGCAGCACCAGAAGAGCGATGGGTTTCCTGTAGGGCCTGAGATAGGTCCGCAGAAGTCGTATGAGCACGCTACGTCTCTCGGAGTCGGCGGGAGGGGCATCGGGTAGCCGGGAGGGGCAAGGGGCAACAGGTAGGGGCATTGGTTGCCCCTGGCCCCTATCGTCCGACATCCCACCCGTGTTACCTCAACCGATTAAGCCGACAGCAGTGCTTTTCCGGCCCCCGGGTGCCCGATAAGCCACATCTGCAACCTCACGCCCGGAATGCTCCGGGATGGGTCTGCTCCCGCACCGACACGAACTGCTGCCGCACCGCCTGCCCCACGGCCAGGTCCTCGCCCGGGTCCAGGACCTGCGCCGCCGCTCCCTGCCAGGCGGGCGGCGTCCGCGGGTCGAGCGTGCCCTGCGAGGCCCCGAGCGCCCACGCGGCCTGCCGGGCCGCCCCGATCGCCGCGTAGTCGGCCGGCTGCGGCACCACGACCTGCGCCCCGAACAGCGCGGGCGCCGCCGACTGCACCGCCGGCAGCTCGGCCGCCGCCCCCAGCAGGAAGACCCGCCGCACGTCCACGCCCCGGCCGCGCAGCACGTCCAGCGCGTCCGCGAGCCCGCACAGCATGCCCTCGAAAGCGGCCCGCGCGAAGTGCTCCGGCTTCATCGACTCGCGTCGCAGCCCGGCCAGCGTGCCCGCGGTGTGCGGCAGGTTCGGCGTCCGCTCGCCCTCCAGGTACGGCAGCATGACCAGCCCGTGCGACCCCGGCGTCGACTTCATCGCCAGGTCCGACAGCGCGTCCAGGTCGGGCGCCCCGACCAGTTCGGCCGCGCCGCGCAGGGTCCGTACGGCGTTCAGCGTGGTGACGACGGGCAGGTGCATGCCGGTCGCGTCCGCCAGCGAGGTGATCATCCCGCTCTGGTCGAGGAGCGCCTCGGGGTGCACCGCCATCACCGAGCCCGACGCCCCGAGCGAGACCACCGCGTCGCCCATCCCCAGCCCGAGCCCCAGCGCCGCCGCCATCGTCTCCCCGGTCCCGGCGGAGATCAGCAGGCCCTCCGGAGTCGTGCCGGCCGCGTCGGACGGCCCGATCACCTCGGGCAGCATCGCCTGGTGGCCGAGCGCCAGCTCCACGAGATCGGGCCGGTATCCGCCGGTGGCGGCCGACCAGTACCCGGTGCCGGAGGCCCCGCCGCGGTCGGTGGTCCTGCGCACCGGCCGCCCCAGCAGCTGCCAGACCAGCCAGTCGTGCGCCTGCAGCAGCACGGCGCTGCGCGCGGCGGCGTCGGGCTCGCTCTTCGCCAGCCAGCGCAGCTTGGTCACCGGCTGGGCCGCCTGGGGGACGCACCCCACCGCCTGCGCCCACGCCTCGCGTCCGCCGAGCGCGTCGACCAGGTCGGCCGCCGCGACCTGCGCCCGCTTGTCCCCGCCGACCATCGCCGGCCGCACGGTGTTGCCCTGCGAGTCCAGCGGCACGACCGCGTTCTGCTGCGCGGACACGCCGATGGCCTGCACGCCTTCGAGCAGGCCCCCGCCCGCGGCCTCACCCAGGGACAGCAGCCAGGCCTGCGGGTCGACGTCGGACGGACGGCCGCCGCCCTCGGCGCCTTCCACCGGATGCGGCGCGTACCCCTGCCGGAGCACGGCTCCGGTGTCCGCGTCGCAGACGACGATACGAGTGAAATCGGGCGAACTGTCCAACCCGGCGACTATCCCCATGCCGAAAATTCTGCCGCACGCCGGGCCCGGATGCGGCCGTCAGTCGCCTCGGGGGCGGCCGGAACCGCCGAACGGCGCCGCCGCCCGCCGTCGCGGCGTCGTCGTCAGGTGTTGCTCGTGCCCCAGTCGTCCCCGCCCGCGCCGTTGACGTTGCGGTCGCGCAGTGAGCGCACCCGGCCCGCCACCGACTCCGGCATCCGGTCGCCGACCTTGTCGCTGACCGCGTGATAGGCCTTGCCCGCGTACTGGCGGCCCTGCTGGGCCGCGGTCTCGGCGGTGTTGCGCACGGCCGGGTTCTGGGCGACCTGCCGCGCCGACTTCTTCAGCTGCTCGTAACGCTCGCGCCCGGCACGCGTGCCCAGCACGTAACCGACAGCCAGCCCGACGACGAACGTGAGCTTGTAGCGCATGACGGCCACCTTCCCTCGTGTAGGTCCCTGGCACGACACCGGTGCCGGGGGGAACCGATTGGCGGAGCACCCCCCTGCTTGCGCTAATGTATGTGTCGCAGCGAGCGAGCGCTTCCTGGCGAATACCCAGCTAGGCACGTTCGATGCGACGAGGCATTCCCCTGTAGCTCAATTGGCAGAGCAGCCGGCTGTTAACCGGCAGGTTACTGGTTCGAGTCCAGTCGGGGGAGCTCGGTCCCCTGTAGCTCAATTGGCAGAGCAGCCGGCTGTTAACCGGCAGGTTACTGGTTCGAGTCCAGTCGGGGGAGCATCGTGAACGAGGACCCCGTGGGGGTCCTTTTTCATGTGGTGTCACACCGGCGGGAACCGCGCAGGCCAGGGGCGTCGGCCTCAGGGCGGCGGCAAGGCCGACCAGCCGGAGCGTGAGATCGTATGAGCGGCTATGCTGCGGCAGACGGCGCGCACTCATGTACGCGACACGCCGCTATGGGGCGGTAGCTCAGCCGGTTAGAGCAGCGGACTCATAATCCGTCGGCCGTGGGTTCGAGTCCCACCCGCCCCACCTTGCAGGGCTCTGACCTGCGGAAACGTTCATTTTCGGGTGTCGGAGCGTCAACTTCGCCTGAACGGACTGAATCCGCTGCTCGCGAGTTCGGCTCCCTTGCGGCCGGTAACAGGGCGCACCGCTCTGACCTGCGCATATGTCGTAGTTCGGCGATGGTGCAGGTCTCGGTGGATGGCGCGTTCGAGGCCTTGGCGCCGGATTCTGGACGCTGGTTGGACACGAGGATTCGGAAGTGCCGCCTGGGGACCTTCGGGGCGGCGGCTCTGTCGGGTCGACAGGTGCGTACAGGGGTCGCACGAATGGGACGCGAAACGGCCCGTACTGGAAACGGCCCGGAGAGAGCCGGCAGACATGGCGGGAACGGCTGGTCTGGGCGGTTTCCCTCGTACAGCGCGGTTCACGGCGACCCTGACGCGGACATCACCACCGTCATCGCGATGGCCACCCAGCCCCAGAGGGCGATGCTGTAACGGGAGCGGAAATGGATCGCGGGCTCAAGGACCGCAGCTGCATCGTCACCGGCGGCACCCGTGGCCTGGGTCTGGCCGCCGTTCCGAGGCTGGGGGATCCGTAGCCTCCGGGCTGGCCAGTCACTGGTGCGTCGCCTCCTCGAAGACAGCCCCGACGAGCGCCCCGAAAGGCAACGGGTCGACCGCGGCGAACTGTCTTCTGCATCCATGCGGACCTGGACCTCCCGACACCATGCGCCGATCATGTCTGTGTGAGGACAACACGGACAGGCGAGTCGGTTCTGTCACGAGCCGTGCGGATCCTCGAGGTGTTCACGCCCGAGGACCCGGCTCTCACTGTCTCCGAGATCTCCCGGCGTACGGGACTGCACCTGGCGACCGCGTCGCGGCTGGTGGCGGAGTTGATCGAGCACGGCTTCCTGGCACGTGACGCCAACCGCCGGGTGCGAGTGGGCATGCGTCTGTGGGAGCTGGGGACGCGGGCCTCGCCCACCCTGTCACTGCGGGACGCGGCAATGCCGTTCCTGGAGGGCGTGCACGATGTGGTGGGACACCACGTCCAGCTCGGGGTGCTCGACGGCGACGAGGTGCTGTTCCTCGAACGTCTCTCGGCGCCGGGAGCGGTCGTCAACTACACCCGTATCGCGGGCCGGCTGCCGATGCACGGGTCGTCCAGTGGCCTCGTACTGCTTGCCCATGGTCCCGCCGCACTCCAGGAGCGCATCCTCGCCGGACCTCTGAAGGCGTACACGGCGCACACCATCACCAACCCCACCGCGCTGCGTTCCACCCTGGCCGACATCCGACGCCAGGGATACGCGTACTGTCCCGGATACCTGCACGAGGAGGCTCTCGGTATCGCCGCCCCGGTGCGCGGCCGACAGGGGGAAGTGGTGGCCGCGTTTTCCGTGATCGTCCCGAACGATGCCGGGGCAGCCTCCGTCGTCCCCGTGGTGCGCACGGCGGCGCGCGGCGTTTCCCGGGCCCTGGCGGCTCACGGTCTGCCCGGCTGAGAAAATATTCGTTTCGTCTCTCATTCAATGAGAGTCCCGTCGCGGCCTTCGCTCACCCGCGCGCATGCTTCCCGCAATCCGAAGACGGGAGGCGACGACGTGGTCGTGACTCTGGAAATCTCCGCCAAGGAAGCCGTGGCCGAAGGCGTGGTCGCGCTGACCCTTGTGCATCCGGCCGGCGCGCGACTGCCGGACTGGACCCCTGGCTCCCATATCGAGGTCGTTCTTCCGGACAGGACGGTGCGGCACTACTCGCTGTGCGGCAGCCGGTGGGACGCCTACACCTACCGAGTCGCGGTCCTGCGGGAGCCGTACGGTCGCGGTGGATCGGCGCTTGTCCACGACACGCTGCGTCCGGGCGACCGGGTGGGCGTCGGCGGACCGCGCAACCACTTCCCCCTGGTCCCCTCGGAGACGTACCTGTTCATCGCCGGCGGCATCGGCATCACCCCCCTCCTGCCGATGGTCCAGCAGGCCGAACTGCTGGGCGCGGAGTGGCAACTGCTGTACGGCGGGCGGACGCGGGCCTCCATGGCCTTCCTGGAGGAGTTGACCGCGACCTACGGAGAGCGGGTTCACATGGCTCCCCAGGACGAGGTCGGACTGCTCGATCTCGGGTCCTGGCTCGGCGCCCCGCGCCCGGACACCAAGGTCTACTGCTGCGGACCCGCTCCGCTGCTCGCCGCGGTGGAGGCCGCCTGCGCACACTGGCCCGCGTACACGCTGCGTACCGAGCGGTTCGCCGCCGCCGAACAGGCCGCGCCGGTACGGGACCTGCCCTTCGAGGTCGAGCTGAGGCGGACGGGGCGCGTCGTCACCGTCACTCCGGACGTCTCGGTGCTGGACGCGGTGCGCCGCGTCGGAGTGGACGTGCTGTCCTCCTGCGAGCAGGGCACCTGCGGCACCTGCCTCACCCCCGTGCTGGAAGGCAGCCCCGACCACCGCGACTCGATCCTCGCCGACCACGAACGCGCGGCGAACACCTGCATGTTCCCGTGCGTGTCCCGGTCCCGCGACGACCGCCTGGTCCTCGACCTGTGACCCCTTCCCCCGTCATCCCCGTAGCAAGGAGCCGCCATGCCCGGGACCGCCGAGCTGCCCGTATGTGACATCGACGTCTTCTCACCCGCCGCCCTCGAAGATCCCGAGGAGCTGCACCGCGTCCTGAGGGCCGCCGGCCCCGTCGTGTATCTCTCCCGATACGACGTACGTGCCCTGGCCCGCCATCAGGAGGTGCACGCCGCGCTCGCGGACTGGCAGCACTTCGAGTCGGGGTCGGGGGTGGGCCTGGCCAACTTCCGCCACGAGGAGTCGTGGCGTCCGCCCAGCGTGCTGCTGGAGGCCGACCCACCACGGCACGACGCCCCACGCCGGGTGCTGCGGGACATTCTGGCCCCCTCGGCGCTGCGCGTCCTGCGCGCGGCCTGGCAGCAGGCGGCCGAGGAACTCGTCGAGCAGGTTCTCGCCGGCGGCAGGGGGACGTTCGACGCCTTCACCGAGCTGGCGTGCGCGTTTCCGCTCAGGGTGTTTCCCGACGCCGTGGGTCTCGGCCCGGACGGCCGGGAGAACCTCCTGCCGTACGGAAACATGGCCTTCAACTCCTTCGGCCCCGTCAACGACCTGGTCACAGCCGACGCCCACCGGGTCGCCGAGCTGTCGGCGTGGGTGAACGCCCAATGCGCACGCGAGGCGCTCACCGATGACGGATTCGGGGCGAGGATCTGGACCGCCGCCGACCGCGGGGACCTCACCCAGGCACAGGCACCCCTCGTGGTGCGCTCCCTGCTCACCGCCGGAGTCGACACCACCGTCCACGGCCTGGCGGCCTGTCTCTACGCCTTCGCCACCCACCCCGAGCAGTGGCAGCGGCTGCGCGAGCGACCGGAACTGGCGCGCGTCGCCTTCGAGGAAGCGGTGCGCTGGCAGTCGCCGGTACAGACGTTCTTCCGGACCGCCACCGCCGACGTGACCATCGCCGACGCGGTCGTCCCCGAGGGCACGAAGATCCTCATGTTCCTCGGCGCCGCCAACCGCGACCCGGACCGGTGGGACGATCCGGACCGGTTCGACCTCGTGAGGGATCCCTCGGGGCACGTCGGCTTCGGCATGGGCATCCACCAGTGCGTCGGACAGCACGTCGCCCGACTGGAGGCCGAAACCCTGCTGACGGCACTTGCCGCCCGCGTCGAGCACATCGAACTCACGGCGACCCCGCGCCGACACCTCAACAACACCCTCCGCTCCTGGGCGTCCCTGCCCGTGCGCGTCCACCGAGCGCGCTGAGCGGCTACCAGCGAGCGCATGGGCGGCGACCTGCGGCGTCGCTCTTCCCGAACTGTTCACCGCACACCAGGAAAAGGCCAGATGACCTCCGCACTCGACATCACCTCCCTCACAGCCATCGACGTCCACGTTCACTGCGAGGTCTCCAAGGACGGGCGTCCCTCCCTGCCCCCGGACCTCCTCGCCGCCTCCGAGCAGCACTTCGGTCCGGGAGGCCAACGGCTCCCACAGCTGGACGAGGTCGCCGCGTACTACCGGGAACGGCACATGGCATGTGTCGTGTTCACTGTGGACGCCGAGTCCACCACCGGCCATCCGGCCATCGCCAACGAAGAGGTCGCCGAAGCGGCGGCGGCGCACCCGGACGTACTGATCCCCTTCGCCAGCATCGACCCTGCGAAGGGACGGACGGGAGTGCGGGCCGCCCGGCGCCTGGTCGAGGAGCATCAGGTCCGGGGCTTCAAGTTCCACCCCAACATGCAGGCGTTCTTCCCGAACGACCGGAAGGCATACCCGCTGTACGAGGCGCTCGAGGAACTGGGCGTCCCCGCGCTCTTCCACAGCGGCCAGAGCGGCATCGGCGCGGGCCTGCCCGGGGGCGGCGGCATACGCCTGAAGTACTCCAACCCGCTGCACCTCGACGACGTCGCCGCGGACTTCCCGAACCTCAAGATCATCATCGCGCACCCGTCCTTTCCCTGGCAGGACGAGGCGCTCGCCGTCGCCACGCACAAGCCGAACGTGTGGATCGACCTGTCGGGCTGGTCGCCGAAGTACTTTCCGCCGCAGCTCGTCCAGTACGCCAACACACTGCTGCGCGACAAAGTGCTCTTCGGCTCCGACTTCCCCCTGATCACTCCCGACCGCTGGCTGAAGGACTTCGCCGAGCTGCCCGTCAAGGACGAGGTACGGCCCAAGATCCTCAAGGACAACGCGGCTCGGCTGTTCGGCCTCACCCCGCACTGAATCCGGGCTGCGGCCGGATGTGGCGCTGATCAACCATGACGCGAAGCGCGACCGTTGTCATGATCCGTCTGCGTCGTACGGCCACGGTGACGGACCGTTGCGTCAACGCCTACGAGATCGGGCCACGACGTCCTCGCGGGATGTCCGGACACTGACGCGGCAGGCGCCGGGCGGATTTGCACGCCGTCCGGAGGACACCGCCGCCCCGGGATATAGAGGGCGCCCAATCCGGTCGCATCTCGTGCGCGCGGAACGTGGAAACCCGGGCGGAGGCCGTCGCCCGGACAGGGCCGGCGGTGGGCCGACCGTGAGGAAGGCTGATGTCTCCGGCGGGACAGGACGGCTCAAGAAGCGAAAGGCGGCAGGCCGAAAGCGGCATCATCTCCGCCCCAGGCCCAGTTGCCGCACTGCTCGACCCCCTTGTTGCCTGGGCGTGCCTGAGCCGGATTCGGCCGGCCGGCGGAGGTGGCCGGCAATGCCCGGTGCGTCGCCCATGCTCGACTCCGGCGGGCCGGAAACGCAGGTCGGGCATGGGCACGCAGCGCTGGGAGTTCTGGTCACAGCGGAGACGTCTGGTGCCGACTCGCGACTGCCGTGAACGACTCTCCACGAGCGCCGCGGCCGACGCGGACGAGCGCCAGGTAGACGATCGAGGTGACCACCATGCCCGGAATCCAGGACAGGTCGGCGTTGGAGAAGTGTCGCGCGACGGGCCCGACGTACCACGCGTTACTCATGGCCGGAACGCCGGAGACAACGCCGACCACGAAGGCAATGAGGACCTTGAGGTTGACCCCGTTGTGGGTCCACGTGGCCGGGTCGCTCCAGTACTTTCCGCTGCGGGTGTACATGCCGGGGACGTCGTACTCTCCGTGCTGGACGAGGTAGAAGTCCACGAGGTTCACCGCGCCCCAGGGAATGAGCAGCAGGAGCAGGAACGACAGGAAAGCCGTCAGGTTGCCGGTGAAGTCCTGTGAGGCCGTGACGGCCAGGCCCAGCCCGATGACGAGGGTCGGCAGCATCATCGCTGCACGGGTCCGGAACGAGTTCGAGATCTTGACGAAGGTCGACAGTCCCGTGATCAGGTTCAGCATCCCGCCGTAGAGGTTGAGCATGTTGGTCACAGCCAGGCCCAGCGCGGCCACCACCAGGACGACAGTGGCGAGCGCTCCGCCGCCGAGCGCGGCACTGGTGCTCTGGAAGACGTCCGCGGCGGCGAACTTGGCCGCGAGAAGCACACCGACGACGCAGCAGAAGGTGGACGACAGGAACACCCCGGCCGCCGTCCACCAGAAAACCGCCCGGCCTGACGCGTCGCGCGGCAGGTAGCGCGAGTAGTCCGAGACAGCGGTGGCGTAGGTGAGCGCGAACGTCACGGCGACCCCGGTGCCGGCGAGGAACGACGCGAGCGACACCGGACCGGACGTCACCGCCACGTCGCCTCCTCGGGCGAGCGTGTAGCCGCTGACGACGATCAGGCTGATGGTGAGCGGCCACGTCGCGTAGCGGGTGACGACGTGGATGGCTCGGTTTCCCATCAGTGCGGGGAGCACGCTCAGCGCGGCGATCAGACAAATGGCCAGGGGCAGCGGGATCCGGCCGCCCGTGGCCACCTTGAGCGCGATACCGCCCGCGAGCGAGACCGAGACCGTGAACCCGACGTACATGACGGACCCCACGACGACGGGTACCAGGGCGCCGAGGTATCCGAACTGGCCGCGGCTCTGGATCAGTTGGGGGATCCCCAGCCTGGCGCCCTGGATCGAGTGCAGGGCCATGAGGACGGTTCCGACCAGGTTGCCGATGACGGCGGCGAGCAGCGCCAGCGGGATGTTGCGACAGACCGAGTAGATGATGGCGCCGAAGATGGCGTTGCCGACGTTGAGGTTGGAGGCGAACCACACGTGGAAGAGGTCGCGGGGGCGGCCTCGTCGGTGGGATTCGGGCACCGGATCGACGTGGTGCAGTTCGATCCCGGCTTCGGTGGCGGGTGTTCCGGTCATGGGCTCTCATTCCTTTCACGGACAACCCGCGTGGTCGTGGGGTGCCGGTGAACCGATCGGGTCATGGCCATGCGGGACTGTGCCCGCTCCTCGAGCACTCGGGTGAACCGGGCGAGAAAGTGGTCGGCTGCCGCGTTGTCGAAGCAGAGGGGCGGCTTGATCTTCAGGACGTTGAGCTCGACTCCGGTGGGTTGGACGGCGACGCCGAGTTCGAGCATGCGTTCGCAGATCCGGGCCGCGGCGGCGGGTGCCGGCTTCTTGTCCGCGCCCGGTTCGACGATGTCGACACCGCGGTAGAGGCCCTCCCCGTAGACGGCGCCGATCTCGGGGAAGCGTGCGGCCAGGGCGCCCAGCCCTGCGCCGAGGTGCGTACCGACCGTGCGCGCGTTCTCCGGCAGGCGTTCGTCGCGGAGGACGTCGAGGACTGCCGTACCGACCCGGCACGAGACCGGGCCGCCGCCGGTGGAGGAGAAGAACCCGGCTCGCCGGCCGAACTCCGCCGCGATCTCGGGCCGGCACGCGACGACACCGAGCGGATGTCCGTTGCCGGTCGCCTTCGCCGCGACGACGATGTCGGGGGTGGCGCCCCGGCCTTCGAACGCCCAGAAGGCCGACCCGGTCCGCCCCATCCCGACCTGGATCTCGTCGGCGATGCACACCCCGCCCGCCTCGCGCACGGCGGCGTAGGCCCCGGCCAGGTATCCAGGCGGCGGAACGATTCCTCCCTGGCTGCCGAGCAGGGGCTCGGCCACGAACGCGGCCACGCCACCGCCCGGTTCGGCTTCGGCGCAGGCTCGCCTCACGGACTCCACATACGGCTCCGCGCGCGCACCGTGCCGTCCCCGGTACGGGTCGGGCGTCTCGGCGACGTGGACGTGTTCGTCGAGTTCCTCGCGCCAACGCGGGCGGTCATGGGGAAGCGTGTCGAGCGCGAACACGTCCGAGGTCCAGCCGTGGTAGGAGCCCTCGATGACGACCACCGACCGACGCCCGGTGTGGACCCGGGCCAGTTGGACGGCGAGATCGACGGCCTCGCTGCCCGAGTTCACGAAGAAGAAGGTGCGCAGTTCCTCGGGCAGGGTGGCGGCGAGCCGTTCCGCGTACTCGCCCATGGCGTCGTACAGGAAGCGGGAGTTGGTGTTGAGCAACGCCATCTGCCGAGCCGCCGCCGATGTGAGAGCCGGGTGGGAGTGCCCGACGACCGCGACGTTGTTGATCAGGTCGAGGTAGCGCCGGCCCGCGCTGTCGTAGAGCCAGTGCCGCCAGCCTCGGACCATCTGCACGGGGGTCTCGTAGTACGTCGACTGGGCGTCGGCCATGTACTTCGCCCGGCGCTCACGCACGCGTTCGACCGCCCTGCCGGGTTCCGCCCTGACAGGCGTCCCGATGAGCGGCGACGGGTCCGCACAGAGCGTCAGGAGGGCCGCACGGTCCCGGACCCTGCCGTCGCCCGGCAGGTCGGGTGAGAGCCCCAGCTGCACGTGGACGTGGGAAGGCAGCGGGCCGGCCGACGGTGCGACCAGCGCGACCTCGGCACCACGGCGCACGGTGTGCCCGACGGAGACGTGCGCGGCCACTCCGGCGAGCCGGACGAAGAACGTGGTGGTGTCGATGCGGCTCTGCAGGACGACGGCGTGACCGTCCACCCGGACCACCGTGGCGTCGAGCGGGGCGTGGACTGCGGTGCCGGCCGGGACGAACAGGTCGGCGCCCAGGTGCAGTGCGGCGGGCGCCCGGTCGGTCAGGTCGGGCTCACCGAGGCGGATCTCGTCGAATCGTCCGACGGCGACCTCCGTGTCGGATCCGAGCCGGGGAAAGGCCTCGGCGTCCATCCAGTTGCCCGCCGAGAACAGCTCCGACTCGACGCTCAGATCGACCGGCCGGAGCCGACGGAACTCCTGGTCGCGGAGAATCGGGCTCGGCGACTGCCGGGCGACGAGATCGGCCAGGTCGGTCTCCGGTGTGCCGAATCCGCAGGCCTGGCGCACCACCGCCGTCGCGAGCGCCGGGTCGATCTCCACCACGGCCCGCAACGCCCGCCAGTCCTCGGCAGCGACCTCGGCCGCCCCCTCGTCGTCCGGATCCTGCTGCGCCGCGATGGTCTGGAGCGCCGCACAGAGCGCGGCACGCGCGCGGACCAGCGTCCAGAGCGCGTCCGCCTCGGCCTCGGACAACGACAGCCGGTCGAGGTAGCCGGCGAGGACGGGCAGCGCCGCTCCCAGCGGGTCCTCGGGGGCACGTGCGACGGCGGCCAGCATCGGCGTCGCGACCTCGCAGGCCCGCCACGTCCACACCAGGTCCCCGAAGTCGATGATCCCGGTCGGCGCGAACCCTCCGTCGGCATCGAAGTCACCGACCACGTTGTGCTCGTGGATGTCGGTGTGCACGGCCTGTTCCGGCAGTCGCCCGGCGCTCCCCCCGCCGACGAGTTCGGCCACCGGAGCGAGCGTCCGGTCGATGAGCGCGTTCTCCACGTCCGTGAAGTGATCGGTGAGGCCCGAGACGGTCTTCACCGCGTGGCGCGGATCCCATGAGGACCGGCGGTGCAGCCCGGGGTGGTCGAATCCGGCGAGTGCGGTGACCGATCTCGCGGCCAGTCGGCCGAGGCCGCGCAGAGCCGTCGGCGAGAGGTGCGCGGCGGAGCCCAGCGGTGTGCCCGCAACCCACTCCAGCAGCCGTGCGCGGAGCCCGTCGAGGTCGACCAGGTCATGGTGGCGCAGCGTCGGGACGGCTTCGGGCACCACGAGACCCGGATCCCGGGACCGGAAGTGACGGACCGCCAGGTGTTCGGCGTGGACTGCCTCCGCACCGCCCTCGGCCAGGGCCGCCTTCAGGACGTACCGGCGCCCGTCGCTGTCGTCCTCGACCAGCATGACCTGGTCCTCGGTGCTCCCCAGGTCGGTGAGCCGACCGGTGATTGCCCATTGCTCACGCAGGAGGCGCCTCGCGTCCTGCTCCGACAGCGTCGGGCCGGCGCAGGGGGCGGCGCAGACGGCTGCGTCCACCGCGCCTTCGCCGGTGAACGCCCGTTGTGCCTCAGCCATGGTGTGCCAGTTTCGGCCGCCGGTCCGGGTCGCTCCAGAGGCCGAGACGTGCTTCGGCGGCCGCCCCGAGGCGGAACGCGGTCAGCTCGTCGTACGGCCGGGCGACGATCTGCACGCCGGTCGGCACCCCGTTGTCCGCGCGGCCCGAGGGCACGTTGAGGACGGGATGGCGGCTGGCGATGTTGAAGAGCTGGGTCAGGCACTGGCTCACGAGGTTGTCGAAGTGCACGCCCTCGGCGAGTTCGACGGACTCCACGGACGTGGCGTCCGCCGGGTAGCCGGTGGTGGCCAGGGTCGGGCAGATGACGGCGTCGTGGTCGCGGTAGATCTCGGCGAGCACGGCGTGCATCCGGCCTTCCTCTTCCGCGACCCGCAGGGAACCGGTCTTCTCCAGGGCCGCCTCGCACGCCTCGACGACGTCGAGGACGTTGCGGGACCAGCGCGGGTCGTCGGCCGGCGCCGCGTCCCGTACGGACGGCGCGAGGAGGAGGCCGTAGTGGGCGAACGCGGTGGCCATGATCTGCTGGCGGGTGATCGGGATCTCGACCGGGGTCACCTCGGCTCCGGCTTCCCGCAGGGCGTTCGCGAACCGCTCGATGTTGGCCGCCGCCTCGGGGACGACGGGGAAGTCGCCGATGGTGACCGCGAGCGCGACCTTCAGTCCCGCACACGATCCGAAGGTCGTCGGGAGCGGTGGGGCGGCGGGTACCGAGGTGTGGTCGACGAGGTCCGGTCCGGCGATGACGTTCTGGAAGAGAGCGCAGTCGGTGACCGTGCGGGCCATCGGCCCGTCCTGACAGTAGGTGTCGAGATTGAGCGGTGGCAGCGACGGCACCCGCCCGTAGGAGGGCCGCAACCCGACGACGCCGCACAGGGCCGACGGAACCCGGATGGAGCCCGCGATGTCGGAGGCGGTGGCCAGCGGGGCGAGTCCGGCGGCCAGTGCCGCACCCGCGCCGCCCGAGGAACCGCCGGGGCTGTAGTCGAGGTTCCATGGATTGCGGGTGACGCCCCACAGCTCGGAGTGGGTGGTCACGGCGATCGAGAACTCCGGCGTCGTGGTCCGCAGGTGCAGGACCGCACCGGCGTCGATCAGCCGCTGGACCATCGGCTGGGTCCGCGTCGCGACGTTGCCCTCGGTGAGCAGGGAGCCGAAGCGATGGGACCTGCCGGCGATCGGCATCTCCTCCTTCACCGCGACCGGGACGCCTTCGAGCGCCCGGGGCGCCGGACCCTTCCCCGCGTACCTGGCCTCGGCGGCCCGCGCGACATCGTGGGCCTCGTCGAACATCTCCTCGGCGACCGCGTTGACCTCGCCGGTCTTGGCGACCCGCTCGATCAGCGAGTCCAGGACTTCCACCGGGGACAGCTCGCGCCGCCGGAACGCCCCCAGCATCTCGTCGGCCGACAGATAGTTCAGGTCCATCCTTCGCTCCTCTTGGCGATGGGCAGTACGGGTAAAGGCCATACGGGCACGCAGAGAGTTACTGCGTGAAAAGTGACGCGGGGCCGCCTGTCGGACTCAGCCCGCGCTCCTCCTGGATGGAGTTGCCGCCGTCCACCACGAACAGCTGTCCCGTGACATAGGACGACTCCGGCGAGGCCAGGAACGCCACCAGCGCGGCCACCTCCTCGGGACGCCCGGCACGACCGACCGGCGTTGCCGCCCCGAGAGCGTCGACGTGCTCGTCGAGGCCCCCGGTCGCGATCCAGCCTGGCGCGACGGCGTTGACCGTGACGCCCCGCGAGGCCGTGTCCATCGCTGTCGAACGGGTGAGCCCGATCAGGCCCGCCTTGGCCGTGTGGTAGGCGACGTCGCCCTTGTAGGCCATCACCGGACCCGAGAGCGACGACATGTTCACCACCCGGCCGTACCCCCGGGCGAGCATCGGCCGGAGCGCGGCGCGGGTCATGTAGAAGGTGGTGTCGAGGTTTCGCGAGAGCGCCGAACGCCACTGCTCGTCGGAGGCCGTCGCGAGGCTGGACGGATCTTCGGGCTCGGCCACCGAGACCATGCCGGCGTTGTTGACGAGAACGTCGATCCGGCCGAAGGCGTCCAGCGCCTCGGCCACCACCGACTCGGCGAACCGGGGATCGGTGAGATCGCCCGCGACCCCACGGACGGGGCAGCGCCCCGCCAGCTCGGCCACCCGCTCGTGAATCCGCCCCGTGGTCGAGGTGATCAGCAGCGAGTAGTCGTCGGCCAGCCGTTCGGCGCAGGCGAAACCGATGCCGGATGCGCTGCCGACCCCGGTGATGACCGCGACGGGCCGGCTGTCTGCGTCGGTCGGGTTCATATGGTGCCCACCCTCGGATCCCTGACGCCTCATGGCATGACTGAGTTGAACGTTCGACACAGTAAGGGAATCGAGCGTGTGCGGCAATGGCCTGTCCACCTGCATTGTGCAGGCTCAAGATCGCTACGGACCTGAGCAGGACAGCCGACTCCCCTTGACCCGAGTGGTACGTTCGTTCCAGCTCTGACGGTGAAGGGGCATGATGCCGTGGCACGCCGAACAGGCAGGTTGCCCCGCGATTGCTACCGTGCGGCCAATGCCGTCGGGCGACGCCCGGCGGTCACCCACAGGCGAGAAGGACGACGACATACATGAGCCGGCCCGGCGGATCCGCCCAGCAACGAGACACCCCTGTCCTGACCGAGCGCGGCGGGGTCCGCAAAGCGGTCATCCTCGAAGCGGCTCTGCGGGTCATCGGGGACAAGGGACTCGCCGGGCTCTCCATGCGTGCCATCGCGGCGGAAGCGGGGCTGCCGCTCGGAGCTCTCGGCTACTACTTCAAGACCAAGGACGACCTGATCCTCGGGGCGTTCGAGTTGCACACGCGCCGGGAGGCGGACCGGGTGCTCGCCGCCTTTGCGGGTGTCGAGAGCGGCAGCCATGCCGATGACATCGCCGAGCACCTCACGGCGTTCATCCACCACGGTCTGACCGAGGCACGCACGAGCCTGGTCGCGGAGTACGAGTTCCTGATCGAGTCGACCCGCAGGCCGGATCTCGCACGCGTCTCGCGGGCGTGGCGCCAGGCGCTGCAGATCCAGGTCAGCCATGTCGCGAGCCGGCTTGGTTCGGACGATCCCGAGACGGACTCGGAGATCATTCTCTCGGTCATCGCGGGTCTCGAGATCGACCACCTCTCCACACCGCTCGACCCGTCGACGACGCAGGCGATCCGCACCGCACTCCGCCGCACGATCACCAGGCTCGGGCTCCGCGGCAACGCCGCGCGGCTGTAGGTCCCATCCCGGCAGTCCGGACGCACGACACCTCTCCGTGCAACTCGGCGGTATCGCTGATCTCGCCTGCCGCTCACCGCCGACGAACGCGGTCAGCGGCAGAACCCGCGACACCCGACCTCACCGGCTGGTGGCCGGACCGCCCGGATCCCGGAGTCGACCGTGTACCCGCGTCCGCCGAGCGGTCCACGTACGCCGTAACGGGAATCCTGCCTCGGTGGCACGTACTCGCATGGACAGGTACAGGTCGCCGAGCCCTTTGCGCCCGATGATCCGAAGCGCAGCATCCAACATCTCGGTCCTACGAGCGATCCCTCGTCGGCTCGACGGCATCGACGTGAGATCGTCGGGCAGGTCCTCGGGCAGTGCTGCGGTCACCGGTGCCAGCTCCTGACTCAGTCATGAGGGAGGGCCCGAGCGCTCCCGCATGCAGCCTGTCCAGACGCGCTGACGAGGTCGTCGGTCGCGATCAGTCGTCCGTGTCACGCGCCATCTGCGCGGAACGGACGGCGGAGATGCGCTACCGACTGCTGCACGCCGCAGCCCGCATCACCCGCGGCGGCCGCCGCCTCCACCTGCGCATCTCCGCAACCTGGCCCTGGCGAAACGAGCTGACCAGCGCATTCGCCCGCCTCACGGCCCTACCCCGGCCAGCCACTTGAACCACGGCACCGCCCCTGCCCGCCCACAACCCGAGGAACCCGGAGCACCCGACCCGCACGTCGGGCCTCGGCCATGCCCGTCGACGAAGAGAAACCAAACCCACCACCGCACACCCGCTCAGACCGGTTCAGCCACCCGAAGCGAAACAGGGAGGCCAGACGCGACCGTGCGACTCCAGAGCGGGGAGAGCATCGAACTGACCCCAGGCGTCGTGCTGCGCCTGCACGCGGGGGAGCGGACAGAACGGGAGGTCCGCTCCACCCTGCCGGAGGTCTGCGTCGCGGCCGACGGAGGCGCCGTCGGTGCGCGGATGACGTAGAGGCCAACCGATCAAGAACGACCCGTTGACGAAAAATATCGCGCGTTATATGTTCACGCGTACATGAAGGTTGATGATCTCAGTCTCCGTTGGGCTCGACGCCGAACCCATCCTCGACCATTCCCAGACGACTGCACCCGGAACTTGCTGTCGGACGTACCCCGTCCGGGCTGGATTCTCGCTGATACCGACGAGTAAGCACTCATCGGAGTCATCAGGTGGTCGTCTTGGGCATGCGGCCACCGACAGAACATCTGGAGCCAGTCATGCGTGCACCCCTACCCGCTTTTCGTGCGAAGCGCGCCAAAAGAAGAGCGACCCTGTGTATCGGAATCGGCGCGAGTCTGATGATCGCCGGCTGTTCGGGCGGCGGAAAGGGCTCAGGCGCGTTCCCTGCGAAGTCACCTACCGCCAGCGTGGCAGGAACGGCGAAGGCGGACATAGCCGCTCTGAATTGGGGCCTTCCCTTCGGTGAACCCAACACGATCGACCCGCCCAACACGGGGTACTACAGCAGCTCTCTGGTGAGTTCGGCCCTCTGCGACAACCTGCTGAGGCTCAACGCCGACTACTCGATCACGGATGGCGTCGCATCTCTGCGGCAGCCGGACTCCCGCACCCTGACCCTGAGTATTCGCAAGGGCGTGAAGTTCTGGGACGGCAGCCAGGTCACCCCCGCGGACGTGGTGTGGAGCCTGGAGCATGCCAGGCAGGGGCTCACCGGCTTCCTTTTCCGCAATGTGGACACGATCAAGGCCTCGGGTCCGTCCGAAGTGAGCGTGCGTCTCACGAAGCCGGACAGTCTCCTGCCGAAGGAACTCGCGAGTTTCGCTGGAGCCGTCCAGCAGAAGTCGTTCGGTGAGAAGGCCGGAAAGGCGCTCGGAAGCCCTGCGAAAGGCCTCATGTGCACCGGCCCCTACGAACTGAAGGAATGGAAGCCGGGCTCCTCCATCGAGCTCGAGAAGAATCAGCATTACTGGGACTCCGCCTTTGCGGCGAAGGCCGGTCGCGTGTCGCTGAAGTTCCTCTCGGATTCGACCGCGCTGACCCAGGCTCTGTTGTCAGGTGAGATCGACGGCGCCTACGAGGTGCCGGCCGCCCTGGTGCCCGCACTGTCCAAAGCCACATCCGGAGCCCTCACCTTCGGGGCTCCGAGCCAGCTCTACCTGGGGCTGTCCCCGACTCGATCCGGCGGTCCGCTGGGCAGTCCGGAAATGCGTAAGGCGTTCTACATGACGATCGACAGGGAGGCTCTCGCCAAGAGTGTCTATCACGGCGCAGCCAACTACACGGCGCTGAACGTCGACGTGTGGAACAATCCCACGACTTCGGCTGCGGCCAAGACCGTGTGGCGGAAGGCGTATGACAGCTTCCGGTCAGAGAGGTCGAAGTGGGGATCGAAGGACGCGCTGTCGCAGGCCCGGTCCCTTGCGGAGAAGGCCGGCTACCAGGGGCAGCCCATCACGATGGCGGTTCTCGCGGGCGACGCCACCATGAATGAAGCGGCCGTCCTGATGCAGGCTTCCGCCAAGGAAGCCGGATTCAACGTGAAGATCCGGGCCCTCGATCCGGCGGCTTACGCCGACACCGCGGCGAATCCTGCCGCCCGCGAGAAGCTGGACCTCTACTTGAACGTCAGCTTCAACGTGGCTCCCGACGCGTTGGAAGCGACCGAGACGTTCCTGCCTGACACGTACTTCAACTTCATCGGCTACAGGAATCAGACGGTGATCTCCTTGGTGGAGCGAGCACGGGCCACCTCGGACACGACCCAACAGGCCAGGCTGCTCACCGAGGCGCAGGCGACCTACGAGAAGAACTACGGGTTCCAGGGCCTGGTTCAGCTCAGCGAGATCAGCTTCCTCAAGAAGGGGCTGGGTGGCGCTACCGCATCCTTCGCCTACTTGAATCAGCCTTCGCTCGCCCGTATCGGAAGCAGCAAGTGAACCCTTCGGCGCTGATTCCGACGCGAGTCGATTCGGCCGAACACCCTCGACCCATGCAGGAGAGCTGATGAAGCGCCCTATGCACGACAGGACCGTGCGCGAGCGTACGGTGCAGGCAATTGCGGAGGCAGAGCTCGACGCGGTTGTCGTGACCTCCCGCCAGAACTTGCGGCACCTGGCCAATCTCTACCTGCCCCACCTCAGCGTCGTGCCTGAGGAACACGTGTTCCTCATCTGCCGCCGCGACGGGGAGCGGCAGTTGTTGATTCCCGAGTGGATGCCGACCTACGCGAAAGAGCGCACCGATATCCCGGTCACCGTGTGGTCGTACGGCACCGGCGCCTGGAACTCACTTGCTGACGCGTTGCGCCAACAGGGTCTGGACGAGGCTCGGATAGGCATCGAGGCGGAGTACATGGCCGCCGCGGACCGTGACCGGCTGGCGCGGGTGCTGCCCAAGGCGACACTGGTCTCCGCTGACCGGGCTCTGCTGGCCAACCGGCTCCTCAAGACACCGGACGAGATCGCCGTCATCGCCGAAGTGGCCGCCGCGGGCGAACGCGCGATGGTGGAGGCGATCGCGGAAGGCCGGGAGGGGATGACCGACCGCGAGTTCGCGAAGGAACTGCGGCTCGCCTCCATCCGGCAAGGCGTCGACGAGGTCTCCTGGCTGGCCCTCAACTGGGCGAGTCCGGAGCAGCGCACCCAACCGACCGACCGGCCGATCCGTCCCGGCCAGGTCTTCTCCATCGAGTTCGGTCTCTGTATCGACGGGTACTACTCGGACCTTCAGCGGACCGTGGCGGTGGCCCCCGTCCCCGGTGACGTCCAGGAAGCGTACGAGAAGCTCGCGGGCGTCCACGAGCGCACGATCGCGCGGATGACCCCGGGGCGTTCGGTGGCCTCCATGCATGACGAGTTCCTCGCCGACATGCGGGACAACGGCCTGCAGATGTGGGACTGGTGGCTCGGGCACAGCATCGGTCTCGACGTACACGAAGGGCTCAGCCTGTGGCTGCGGGAGGGCGAGAAAACCATCTTCGAACCGGGCATGGTCTTCGCCGTCGAACCAGTGATCACCGAACCTGCTGTCCTCGCCTTCGAGGATCTCGTCGTGATCGAGACCACGGGCCCTCGGGTCCTGTCGTCCCAGCACAACTGGGACACTCTCGCGATCCTGGGTGAGCGCGTCGAGTAGGTCCGTCGCCACCGATCACACCAGCGGAGGACACAGTCACCCGTCATGACGGGACGCCCCTCCACCCCTGCACCTGATTTCATGACGGAGAGGCCCCCAGCATGGCCGGCAATTCCCGGAAGTCCCCCTCAGCAGCGAAAGGACCCCGCGAACAGCCGCTCTCTTCGGTGAAGCGCGCCACGAGCGGTACACGCAACGGAGAGGTGTCTTTCTGGTACCGCGGCAATCCCGTGACATCGCGGCGGGACCCTCTGCCGCACGATGTCACGGCGGATGTCGCCATCGTCGGCGCCGGCCTGACTGGGCTGTGGACCGCCTACTACCTGAAGCGGGCCCGGCCCGACCTCCACATAGTCGTCATCGAGCGGGAGTTCGCCGGCTTCGGCGCCTCGGGCCGCAACGGCGGATGGTTGTCCGCCGAACTCGCGGGCTCTCGCGATCGCTATGCCGCGGTTCACGGACGCGACGGCGTCGTCCAACTGCTCGCCGCCATGCGTGGCGCGGTGGACGAGGTGATCGCCGTGACGGCTCACGAGGGCATCGAGGCCGACATCGTCAAGGACGGGATGCTGCTCGTCGCCCGCTCGGAAGCCCAACGGGCGCGCCTGCGCCATGAGGTGGAGCACGAGCGGTCCTGGGGTGCCGGCTCGGCGGACATCCACGAGCTGACGGCCGCCGAGCTCGGCCGACGGATCAACGTGCCGTCGGCTGTCTCGGGTGCGTTCACCCCGCACTGCGCGAGGGTTCAGCCGGCCAAGCTGGTGCGCGGGCTCGCCCGTGTGGTGGAAGCGCAGGGAACCGTCATCTACGAGTCGACCGAAGCGACAGCCGTCTCACCCCATCGAGTCACCACGACACGAGGCACGGTGACGGCCAAGCACATCGTGCAGTGTCTCGAAGGGTTCACCGCGGGCTTGCGGGGACAGCGTCGCACATGGCTCCCCATGAACTCCTCCATGATCGTGACCGAGCCCCTGCCCGACACGGTCATGGACCAGGTGGGTTGGCACGGCTCGGAGGTGCTCGGGGACAGTGCCCACGCCTACCTCTACGCCCAGCGCACCGCGGACGGCCGCATCGCTCTGGGCGGTCGCGGAAACCCGTACCGCTTCGCCTCGCGGACGGACGACCACGGACGCACCCAGGCCGCGACCGTCGAGTCCCTGACGGCGACGCTGCACGCGCTCTTCCCGGCCACCGTCGACCTGCGGGTCGAACACGCGTGGTGTGGCGTGCTCGCGGTGCCGCGCGACTGGTGCACCACCGTGAACTACGACCGCGAGACCGGGATCGGCATGGCCGGCGGCTATGTCGGCAGCGGTCTGACCACCACCAATCTGGCCGGGCGTACGCTCGCGGACCTGGTGCTGGACGAGGACTCCGCTCTCACCCGGCTTCCCTGGGTCAACAGGCGGATGCGGCGCTGGGAACCCGAACCTCTGCGGTGGATCGGCGTGCAGGCGATGTACGCGCTCTACCGTGCGGCGGATCTTCGCGAGGCAGGTTCCGACCTGGGCGCGACAAGCCGGTGGGCACGAGTGGCCAACGCCATCTCCGGCCGGTGACAGCCGGGTCGGGGGACATACTCGTACCACAGCACAATCGATGAGCAGCTGTTCCAGGTGCAGCCCGGAGGAGCTACGAGACGGCCGACAGCAACAGGCCGTCGCGTAGCTCCTCCTTCGGCGTCGGGGCCCGACGGCCGGGGGCGCCCGTCTCCATCCGGTACCGAGTCCGTGGGTGGAGCGATCCGCGAATCGGCCTACAGCAGGCCGAAGGCCGACAACGCCTCTTCCAGTACGGTGAGTTGGCGCTTTGCCGGCCAGTCGTCGTGGTGTTCGACGGCTGCGAGCACGATGCCGTTCACGGTCACCCGGAGCAGATCGACGTAGGTCTCCACCCGGTCCTCGGGGACCAGGGGCTCCAGGTGCTCCCGCAGCAGGTCCCGCATCCTGGCATCCATTCCGTCGGCGAACTCCTCGACGCTCGCGTCCTTCCCGCGCTGGCCGAGCAGCTGGACCCTGCCGCTCTCGTTCACCCAGTCCTGCTCGGTGAGCGGCAGCATCCACTTCAGGAGGATGAGCAACCGGCCGCGCGCGTCGGAGCCGGTCTCCAGGTCGGCCAGTTCTGCGTCGAAGCTCTCGTTCATGGCCGTGACCACGGCCCGCATCAGCTCGGGCCGCGTCGGGTAAAAATGCGTGACCAGGGTGATGGAGCCCCCGAGACGCTTGGCTACGGAACGGATGGTCAGCTCGGCGGGGCCGCCGTGGGCGAGCACGTACCTGGCCGCCTCGACGATTTCCGCCCGGCGCTGGTCGTGATCTACGTAGCGGGGCACAGCTTCTCGCTTTCGGCAGCAGGGTGGCGGCCCGTGTGTTTCTCGCCGGGCGGGACGCCTCGAGAGTACTCGGCGCGTAAACCACGGGTGACGCCTGCAAGACGTAGGGTCGACGCCCTTGCCGAAGTGTATCTGGCGATATACATTCTTCAAAACACAACGGGAATCCCCTTCTTCGGAAGCCCCCGCGCCCAGTCGCTCCGCGAGGTTCGGCTCGCCGACACCCCTCCGCCGAGCGGCACACCCCGCCGCACGGCGGAGTCCAGCTCTGGTCCCTGCTCCCGCGATCAACGCCGAGCTTCCGGGAGCAACCACCCCCACCGACCCCGCGAGGGCCGACCGCCGCCTGCAGTGCCGGTCACTACCGCGCATCCCCTGTCACCAGGAGCCGCCCCATGCCCGAGTCTCCCTCCCGCCCCGACGGCCTGACTGCCCTGCTGAGGCCCAGGTCCGTCGTCGTCCTGGGCGCCTCGGCCAAGAAGCGGGCCGGCGGCAACGAGGTTCTGCGCAATCTGCGGCAGGCCGGTTACGACGGAGAGCTGCACGTCGTGCACCCCGCGGCGCGCACGGTCGAGGGACTGGAAGCGTTCCCGGACGTCGGCTCCCTCCCCGGTGGCATCGACGCCGCCGTCGTGTCGCTGCCGACCCCGGCCGTCCTGGACGCGCTGCGCGGCCTGGAAAAGGCCGGATGCCGCTCCGCACTGGTGCCGACCGCAGGGCTCGACCCTGTCACCGCCGCGGAGGTCACCCGGTTCGCCGCGGCGAGCGACATGGCGGTGCACGGTCCGAACTGCATGGGCGTCGTCAACCTCACCGACCGCATCCCCCTGTGGATCGACGACAACAGCATCACGCGGTTGCCCGCGGGCAACGTGGCGCTGATCGCGCAGTCGGGCTCCGCCGCCATCTTCATCGCCCGCTCGACCGGCCCGGTCCGCTACTCGAAGATCATCTCGACGGGCGGGGAGTACGGCGCCACCACCGCGGCCTACCTGTCCTGGCTGGCGCGCGACCCTGCCACACGTGCCGCCGGCGTGCTCCTGGAGTCCGTCAAGGACGTGCCCTCCTTCGTCGAGGGTGTCGCCGCGATGCGGGCCGCGGGCAAGCCCGTGGTGGTCCTCAAGGTGGGCCGCAGCAGCGTGGGCTCCGCCGCGACGACCGCCCACACCGGCGCGCTGATCGGCAGCGACGCCGCCTACCGGGCGCTGTTCGAGCAGCTCGATCTGCCGGTGGTCACGGACTACGACGAGATGGCGGCAGTGCTCCAGTGCCTGGCCGTACCGGAACTCCCCCCGGCCGCCGGCGCCCGCATCGGCGTGATCACCATCTCGGGCGGTCAGGCCGCGCTGACCGCCGACCTCGCGGCGGACCAGGG
Source organism: Streptomyces sp. NPDC001027 (assembly GCF_040299045.1). Classification (NCBI taxonomy): domain Bacteria; kingdom Bacillati; phylum Actinomycetota; class Actinomycetes; order Kitasatosporales; family Streptomycetaceae; genus Streptomyces; species Streptomyces sp. NPDC001027. Next base: position 57,491 of record NZ_JBEPBI010000009.1, on the reverse strand, counting down.
CGTGGAAGTCCCGCGCTTCACCGCCGAGACCGCGCGCGGCCTGGAGACGGCGATGCCGGGAGCGCCGGCGAACAACCCCTTCGACGCGGGCGCGAGCGTGGAGTACCCCGACGGTGGCTTCCTGCGGTCCGTCGAGCTGATCGCCGCCGATGACGCCGTGGACTCCGTGCTGCTCGTCCTCGACGCGCATGCGACCATGACCGACGAGGAGACCGACTACGAGGCCGATGAGTTCCGTGCCGCGAGGGCGGTCGCCGAGAGCGCGCCGGGCAAGCCCGTCGTCGTGGCGTCGAGCTCCTCGCTCAGCGTGCAGCCGCGGTGCGAGGAACAGGCCGGTCCGGCCGTACCCGTGCTGCGGGGCATCGGCAACGCCCTGGTCGCGCTCCGGGCGCTGACCCGCAACCGGCGGCCGGTGCCGGAAGGTGTCCGGTCCACAACACGCTCGCACCCCACACCTGAGGCTGTGGAGGCCTTGAAGCAGGAGGTCGCACAGCATGTCGGCGCACTGCCGGCGGACCTCACCCGACGGCTGCTGTCGCTGTACGGCCTGCCGCTCGTGGCGTCCGCGGTCGTCCCGGACGCCGAGGCGGCCGTGCGGTGGGCGGACGAGCACGGCTATCCGCTTGTGGTGAAGGTCTCCTCACCGGATGTCCCGCACCGCTCGGACGTCGGGGGAGTGGTCCTCGGAGTGAGAGACGAGGCGACCCTCAGGCAGGCCGTCGAGGACATCACCGCCCGGGTGGGCGCCGCCCGCCCCGGGGCCGTCATCGAGGGCTTCGAGGTCCAGCAGCAGGTGGGTGAGGACAGTGTCGAGGCACTGCTGGGATTCGTCGCCGACCCGGTGTTCGGCGCGGTCACCACGGTCGGGACCGGCGGCACCCTCGTGGAGCTCTACGCGGACACCGCCTCCGCGCTCTCACCTGTCGGCCCGGACGAGGCCGCCGCCCTGATCGCCCGCACACGGCTCGGCACCCTTATCGGTGGATACCGTAACCTTCTGCCTACGACGGACACCGGCCCGCTGGCCGACACCGTCCACCGCCTCTCACTGCTCGGCACCGACTTCGCGGGCTTGCTGACGGAGGCCGACCTCAATCCCGCGTTCGTGCAGCACGGCACCGGACGCGTCCTGATCGCCGACTCCCTCCTGGTGGCCCGCCATGACTGACCTCGCTCCCACGCCCTCGCGGGTCCCCGGTGTCCACCGGGTGTCGCTCGTGAAGATCCCCGCGCTGCGGGGCCGTACCTTCGTCGGTGACTGGTTCGCCGTCGACCCGGACCGGCTGCCCGCCTTCGAGCACGCCACCTACCTCGACCAGGACCAGGACGAGTCCACTTTCGCCGAGGACCTCTACCCCGAGGGCCTGGTCGAGGGCTTCCATCTGCTCGGCCTGCTCGACCGCCTGATGAGCGACACCCTGGGGCCTGAACCGGGCGCCGTCGAGGGCTGGAACTACGGCCTGGACCGGGTGCGGTTCGTCTCCCCGGTCCTGGCCGGTGAGCGCATGCGGCTGCACGTCACCGTCGCAGAGACCGAGCCGAAGGGCGAGGGCTTCGTGCTGCTGCTGGAGTGCGTGGTGGAGGTCGAGGGCCGTGAACGTCCCGGCTTCACCGCCGACTGGCGTGTCCTGTGGCTGCCCGTCGACACCGCCGACGGGTCCGCATCCCGGGAGAGCGAGACCCCGGATGACTGACCTGCTGTGGGAGATGTCCGCGACGGAACTCGCCACCGCCTACCGGACCCGTGAGGTGTCCCCGGTGGAGGCTGTCCAGGCGGTGCTGGCGCGTATCGAGGCCGTCGACCCGGTCGTCAACGCGTTCGTGACCACGGTTCCGGAACAGGCCCTGGCCGCCGCCCGCGCGGCGGAACACCGGTTCGTGAACGAGCCGGCCGAGGACCTTCCGGCGCTGCTCGGCATACCGGTCTCCGTCAAGGACCTCACCGACACAGCCGGTGTCCGCACCACCTACGGGTCCGTGCACTACAAGGACCACGTGCCGGACAGGGACACGGTCGGCTGGGCGCGTCTGAAGGCCGCCGGAGCCGTGCTGGTCGGCAAGACCTGCACCCCCGAGTTCGGCATGCTGGGCGTCACCGAGAGCCCGCTGACCGGGACCACCAACAACCCCTGGAACCCGGCGACGACCGCCGGCGGCTCCAGCGGCGGCGCCGCGGCCGCGGTGGCCGCGGGCTGCGCCCCGCTGGCCTGGGGCAGCGACGGCGGCGGGTCGATCCGCATCCCCGCCTCCTGCTGCGGTGTCGTCGGTCTGAAGGCGTCGATGGGCCGCATCCCGGTCCACGGCGAGGGCGACGTCTACGGTTCCGTCGACACCTCGGGACCACTGACCCGCACGGTCACGGACTGCGCGCTGATGCTCCAGGCCACGGCCGGCCCCGACCTGCGCGACCCGCTCTCGCTGCCTGCCTCGCCCACGCCTTTCACGGACGCCCTGCGCGACCTGTCGCTGTGCGGCCTGCGCATTGCCTACAGCGCCGACCTCGGCCACGGGCACGTGGCGTCCCAGGTGCTCCGGCGGGTCGAGGAGGCGGGAGCGGTCTTCACCGACGTACTGGGGGCGTCGGTGCGGCCGGTGGAGGTGGAACTGCCCGACCCGCTGCAGTACTTCCAGGACTTCTGGGCGCCGGCGTTCGCGGTGGGCCTGCGGGACCTCGTCGAGGCGCACGGCTGGGATCCCGGCGCCTCCCACCCGATGATCTCGGCGATCGGGGACCTCGCGTCCTCGCGGTCGGCGGTCGACCACTGGCGGACCTCGGTCCAGACCCGTGCCCGTATCTCGGAGGGGTTCGCCGCCGTCTTCGCCGATTACGACCTGCTGATCACCCCCACCATGCCGACCACCGTCTTCCCCCACCCGGGACCGGCCGGAGGGCCGGCCGAGAACGAGGGGCATCCGGTCGCGTTCCCCGCCATCGACTTCCACCGCCTGACCGAACCCGCCAGCCACGCCGGTCTGCCCGCCCTCTCCGTGCCCTGCGGATTCGACGACGCCGGCCTCCCCGTCGGCCTTCAGATCATCGGCCCCCACCACGCCGATGCCGCCGTACTCCAGGCAGCCGCCGCCTTCGAGCAGGCGACCGCCTGGCACACCCGCCGCCCCCCGCTCCCGTCCCCTCCCCCGTCGCCCTCCGGCGACGCCCTGTAAGGAGCAACCCGCCGTGGACACCAACACTCCCGCCGCGGTCGCGGTACCACCCGGCGCCCGACGCCGGGGCCGCCGTACGGCCGCTCTGCTCGGCGTCGTCTGTGCCAGTGCTCTTCTCGCCACGGCCTGCGGGGGCGGCGGTGCAGGCGGCAAGGGATCGTCGGACCCCGCGAAGCCCAAGCTGGTCAGCCAACTCCCCGCCGCGGCCGCGAAGGACGTGGACCACCTCACCATCGGCCTGCCGAAGGGCGAACCCGCCTCCGTCGACCCGCTGCAGGCCATCGACTACAGCACGGACCTGGTCATCTCCAACCTGTGCGATCCGATCCTGCGCCTGACCCCGGACTTCGACCTGAAGCCCAACGTGGCCACGTCCTGGAAGTGGACTGACGAGAAGACGCTCGTCCTGACCATCAGGAAGGGCATCAAGTTCTGGGACGGCAAGGACCTGACCGCCGAGGACGTCGCCTACAGCATGGAGCGCAGCCTCGGCCCCGGAGCCATCACCGGCGGGCCGCTCCAGTTGGCCAAGTCCGCCTCGGCGTCCGGTCCGTACGAGGTGACCGTCAAATTCAAGTCGTACGACGAGCAGTTCGTGAAGCAGCTCGCCGCGCCGAGCTACGCGGTGATCGAGAAGGCGTGGGCCGAGAAGGCCGGCAAGAACCTCGGCACCGCCAAGGGCGGACTGATGTGCAGCGGCCCGTTCAAGTTCGGCTCGTGGACGTCGGGCTCCGCCATCGAACTGGAGCGCAACGACGCCTACTGGAACCCCGCCTACAAGGCGCACGCCCAGCGCGTCACGTTGAAGCCCCTGTCCGACTCCAGCGCCCTCACCCAGGCCCTGGTCTCCGGTGAGGTCGACGGCGCCTGGGAGGTGCCGCCGGCGGTGATCTCCAGCCTGAAGTCCGCCAAGAGCGGCTCCCTGCACTACGGTCCCGCCTTCCAGTACCTGGAACTCTCGGTCGCCGACAGCACCAGCGGCCCCCTGGCGGACACCAACGTGCGCCAGGCGCTGTTCAAGGCCATCGACCGCAAGGGCCTCGCGGACGTCGTCTTCAAGGGCGCCGCCACCCCCAACTACATGTCCCTTCCGCCGAGTTCGCGTGACAAGGGCGCCGAGGACCTCTACGCGGCGGCCGCCCGCGAGTACGAGAAGGCCAACGCCTACGACATCGACGCCGCCAAGAAGCTCATGGCGTCGAGCAAGGCGAAGGGCAGGACGCTGAAGCTGGTCACGATGGCGGGCGACGAGACCCAGTCGCAGGTCGCCCAGCTCATCCAGCAGGAGGCCAAGGTGATCGGCCTGTCCGTGGCCATCGACGCCCGGCAGCCGCTGCAGTACGGCGACACCTTCGTCAACCCGTCGGCCAGGAAGGGCGTCGACCTGACGCTCGCCGTCGGGTTCAACCAGACGACCGACCCGTTGGAGCTGCTCGGCTTCCTCGCAGTGCCGGGTTCGGCGTACAACTTCGGGTTCGACGACCCGGTGGCCACCAAGGCGTACAACACGGCCCGGGGCATCGAGGACCCCCGTGAACGGGCCCCGTACGTCCTGACCCTGCAGAAGCGTTTCCAGAGCAGCTACCACGACACCTCGCTGGTCGCCCCGTACGAGATCTCCTACTTCAGTGACAAGCTGACCGGCGCCACCACGTCGATGGCGTACATGTTCACCCCGTCCCTGGCACTGCTGGGCTCGCCCAGCTAGCCCCGCCGGGCTCCGGAGCCGGTCACCGCCGGTTCCGGAGTCCGCCCCGCCGCTGGAAAGGAGGAGATACGCGGCCCCGGCCGGACGTATCGCAGCGATCATGACCCTCACCCTGCACCCCGCTGTTTCCCGGTTCTCCGGGCGCACACTGTGGCGGATCCGCGCCATTGTCCGGCGCCTGGCGGGCGCGGTCCTCACCGTCGTGGTGGCCACGTTCGCCGTGTACGCGGCACTGGCCGCCGCTCCGGGAGACCCGGCGCTGGCCCTCGCCGGCCGAAACCCGACGCCGGAACGCATCGCCCAGCTGCACCAGGAACTGGGACTCGACCGGCCGCTCGTCGTGCGGTACTTCGACTGGCTGTCCGGGCTCCCCCGGGGAGATCTCGGCCAGTCCATCGTCTACCGCAACAGCAGCGTGGCCGACCTGCTCGGGCCCCGGTTCGGCACCACCGTATTCCTCGTCGTCTACGCCGCCGTACTCATCCTCCTGCTGGGGCTCCTGCTGGGCGTGCTCGGCGGGGCCTTCCGCCGGCTGAACGGTCCCATGGCCGCGCTCACCTCCATCGCTCTCGCGATCCCCGGCTTCGTCGCCGCACCGATCCTGGTCAGCGCGTTCGCCCTCGGGCTCGGCTGGTTCCCGGCCGTCGGAGCGGGCAGCGGCTTCACCGACCAGCTGTGGCACCTGACCCTGCCCGCCCTCGCCCTCGCCATCGGCTGGTGCGCCTGGCTGGCCCAGATCACCCGCACCTCCCTGCGGGCGGAGAAGGCGAGCGAGCACGTGGGGACGGCCACCGGCCGGGGCCTGCCCCCGGCCACCGTCTTCCGCCGGCACGTGCTGCGCAACGCCGCCATCCCCATCTCCACCGTCTACGGCCTCACCGTCGCCGGGCTGCTCGCCGGCGCCGCCGTCGTGGAGCAGGCCTTCGGCATCGACGGCCTGGGCACGCTGATGCTGCGCAGTGTCAGCGCGAAGGACTACAACGTGGTCCTGGCCGTCGCCTCGCTGATCATCATCGCCTTCGTCGTCACCACCCAGCTGGTCGACGCCCTGCACACCGTCCTCGATCCCCGACTGCGCACGAAGGACGGACGCCCATGACCGCCGTGACGAGTACGCCCGTGACGGTTTCACCGCCGTCGAGCCTTCACCGTTGGCGGAAGGCCGACCCCGTCCTGATCCTGTCCGTGCTGTGGTGCGCGCTGGCGGTCCTGGTCGCCGCGGCCGCCCCGCTGCTGGCGCCCTACGACCCGAGCCAGACCGACATCCTGGCCGCCGCCCAGGGACCGTCGGCCCAGCACTGGTTCGGCACGGACGCGGTAGGACGCGACATCTTCTCCCGCGTGGTGTACGGAGCCCGGCTGAGCCTGCTGGGCCCGGTGCTCGTGGTCGTCATCGCCACCGCCGCGGGCACCGCCCTGGCCATCGCGGCCGTGTGGTTCGGCGGCTGGTTCGACCGGCTCCTCACCCGCGTCCTCGACATCGCCTTCGCTTTTCCCCCGCTGCTCCTCGCCGTGCTCAGCGTCGTCCTGTTCGGGCCCGGTCTCACCGCTCCCGTGGTGGCGCTGGCGGTCGCGTACACGCCGTACATCGCCCGGGTGGTGCGCTCCGCCGCGCTGCGGGAGAGGCACCTGCCCTACATCGAGTCCTGCACCCTCGCCGGACTGTCCGGACCGCGCATCTGCGTGCGCCACATCCTGCCCAACGTGCTGCCGCTCGTCCGGGCCCAGGCGGTCACCTCGCTCGGAAGCAGTCTGCTCGACCTCGGCGCCATCTCCTTCGTCGGCCTCGGCATCCAGCCGCCCAACGCCGAATGGGGCCTGATGGTCTCGGACGGCCGCACGGCCCTGCTGAACGGCAGTCCGCAGGAATCGCTGGCCGCGGGATTCATGATCATCATCACCGTCGTCGCCTTCAACATGCTGGGCGAGCGACTGGCCGAACGCGCGGAGGCAAGGGCATGAGCGGAACCCATCCTCTGGTGCGGGTCAGTCACCTGCGCCTGGACATCCCGGTGCGCGGCGAACCCCGTCGAGTGCTGCACGACGTGAGCTTCGAGGTGGGCGCCGGAGAGGCGCTCGGCCTGGTCGGGGAGTCGGGCTCGGGCAAGTCGATGACGACCCGCGCCCTGATGCGCCTGCTCCCGCACGGGGCGGCCACCGACGGGGACGTCCTGTTCGACGGAACCTCCGTGACGGGTATGGACCGTCGGGCTCTGAGGCGCTACCGCTCCTCGGAAGTGGCCATGATCTACCAGGACCCCCGCGCGGCGATCAATCCCGTTTACACCGTGGGAGCCTTCCTCACCGAGGCCCTGCGCGAGCAGAAGGCGTCCCGCAAGGACGCCGAGGAACGCGCCGTGGACCTCCTGCGGGAGGTCGGCATCACCGACGCCCCGCGCAGGATGCGGCAGTACCCGCACCAGCTCTCCGGCGGCCTGCTGCAACGCGTCATGATCGCCTCCGCGATGCTGACGAAGCCCCGTCTGCTCATCGCGGACGAACCCACCACCGCCCTGGACGTCACCACCCAGGAGGAGGTGATGGCGATCCTCGACGAGCAGCGCCGCGAACGCGGCCTGGCCCTGGTCTTCATCACCCACGACCTCGACCTCGCCGCGGCCGTCACCGACCGGATCGCCGTCATGTACGCGGGGACCGTCCTGGAGACGGCGGCCTCCGCGAACCTGCACGAGACCGCCCTGCACCCCTACACGGTCGGTCTGCTGGCTTCCCGCCCCAGCACGGTCGACGTCAAACGGCTGTGGGCCATCCCCGGCCGCCCCGTCTCCGCCTTCGAGGCCGGCCCCGGCTGCGTCTTCGCCGAACGATGTCCCTTCGCGCAGGACCGCTGCCGCGCGGAGCGGCCGGCACTGCGCACGGTCGACGACCACCAGGTGGCCTGCCACCGGGCCGAGGAACTGCGCGGCCGGATCACCTACGAGGCGGACGGTCACGCCGATCACCAGCACGACGAGCAGACGGAGTCGGTATGAGTGAGCTGCTGCGCCTGGAGAGCCTCCGCAAGGTCTTCCCCGTCCGTGCCTCAGCCGGGGAGCCCGCCGGTGAACTCGTCGCCGTGGACGACGTCAGCTTCACCCTCCCGCCCGGCGGATCGCTGGCCGTGGTGGGGGAGTCGGGCTCGGGCAAGACCACGGTCGCCCGCATGGTCGCCGGCCTGGAGACCCCCACCGCAGGCCGGATCACCCTGGACGGCGAGCCACGCGAGGCGGCCCGCGCCCGACGCGGAGCCCGCAAGGCCCGTGCCCGCCAGATCCAGATGGTCTTCCAGGACCCCTACACCTCCCTCGACTCCCAGCAGACGATCGAGTCGGCCATCGAGGAGCTCCTGCGCGCCCACTTCGACTGGGACGCCGACCGCCGACGCGAACGGGTCGCCGAACTCCTCGACCAGGTGGGCCTGGACAAGCGACAGGGCGGTGCCCGGCCCCGCGCCCTGTCCGGCGGCCAGCGTCAGCGCGCCGCCATCGCCCGCGCCCTGGCTCTCGAACCACGGCTGCTCATCCTCGACGAGGCGGTCGCCGCCCTCGACGTCAGCGTCCAGGCGCAGATCATCAACCTGCTGACCGACCTGCGCGCCGAGACCGGCGTGGCGTACCTCTTCATCTCCCACGACCTGGGCGTCGTACGGCAGATCAGCGACGACTGCGTCGTCATGCACCGGGGGCGCGTCGTGGAAGCGGGCCGCACCACCGCCGTCCTGGACGACCCGCAGGACGCCTACACCCAGCGTCTGCTGTCCGCCGTGCCCCGGCCCGGCTGGGTCCCGCGCCGCCGCGCCACCGTTGGGGCATCAGCCTGAGAACTGACGGATCTCGTGTCCTTGGACTACAAGGAGAGTGTGGCGATGGGGCGTTGCGATGGGACGTTGCGTCAACGCACACGAGGTCGAGCTCGACCCGCTGCCGTCGGAAGCGCACGACATCCTCGTGGGACGTCCGGTGGCAGCCGCGAAGACCCTCGGCGAGTTCGGGAGCGCCGAAGTCGGAGTGTGGACCTTGACGACCGGTGCGGTGCGCGATGTCGAGACCGACGAGGTCTTCGTGTACTCGTCGGCGACGCGACCGTGCGATGCGAAACCGGCATCGTGCTGACCCCCGGTGTCGTGGTACGCGTGCGGGCGGGGGAGCGAACCGAGTGGGAGGTCCGCTCCCCCTGCGAAAGGTCTACGTCGCCGTCGGCTGAGACGCCGGGTCGCAGGTCTGGACGGCCGGACGTCGGCGATGGCGTGGATCTACAGCCTGAGCTTGCGATCCGCCCGGCCTCCGCCGTCACGTCGTCCGCCTCGCTCGGGGCGGTCCAGCGCAGCAGGTTGACAGCCGGTCGTCACCGGCTTCCCCCTGGTCGATCTCCTCCATCTGGGATTCGCACGGACTGATCAGTTCATCGGTGACCGCGACGAAAAGCTCGTCACGATTGGCTGAGGACTGGGTCACGAGCGCGAGGGAGCCGCCGAACGGAGAGCAAGGGTCTTACGCTCCGGGTTCGGCCGGATAACTGATGATGACGTACAGCTTGCGGACCGTCTCGTGAATCTCCCAATCCCCTGTCCAACCCTCCGGCATGACGATGGTGCTTCCTGGCCCAAGGTCGATGGGTTCTGCACCGCTCGGGTACAAGGTCATCCGTCCCGAAAGGATCTGACAGATCTCGCTGTAACCGTCGCGGGTCGCGGCGAATCGACCTGGACTGCATTCCCAGTAGCCGACTTCGGCGCCGCGGCCGTCCGTCCAGAGACCGAGCGCGGACTCGGTCTGTCCGGGGGTGACAGACGTTGGCTTCGGGGCAGGCTCTGGGAGCTCGGTCGCTTTCGCGTCGGCTATGGCGGTGGTTGGCGAACTGATGGTCACGGACGGTTCTCCTGACGTGAGGGCTCCGCGCTGGGTGCAAAGCACTGGTTTCGGGTTCGCTGCCATATGTGCGTTCGCGTCGGGAGGTCTGCGCTCAGCGTTCGGAGACCACGTCCGCGATCTTGGCGAGGGCGCTGTCGCGCGTCGTTTTTCCAAGTCACCGAGTCGACCTCACCCTTCGCGGCTCGGGCCCCGCGCGGCATGGGCCTGGAACATGAAGACTCCTCGGGCCACGTGCGAAGCGTTCATGGCGTCTCCCGCGGCTTGAGACACAGGTTGCGTATTAGGGAATATATATCGTCCAGTATGCCGCGACAATGTGTTCCGGTCGCTCTTGTGTAACCGCGCTGAGGAAAGGTCCCTGCCCGGACTCTCCTCCGCCTCGTCCGTCAGAGGATCAGCGTGATGCTCGCGATGGTCCGCGACGTCGCCCTCATGGACCCCGACCCCATCCGTCGTGCGGGGGAAGGGAAAACCGCTCCAGGGGATTTCGAGACGCACTCCCGAGCGGGGGATCGTCTCTGAAGCCCGTTGAGTGCCGCTTTGACGACCGGCTAAAGCCATTCGGGCCAGGGCTGCCTCATGCGCATCTCCCTCGATCGCCTCAGCAGCCGCAATACCGCACCCCTAAAAGTCTCGGTGGCAGGGGCAACAGCTCTCACCGCAGCGGGCGCTGTTCGCGTGAAGACGCCGGATCAAGAAGAGGGGACCGAACTCTTGCGGGAGGTCACTGGGCCCGTTCGCCGCCGATCCGGCCCTCGGTCATATAGGAGAAGTTCATGGCCGGCACCGAGACCTTGCTGCCGAAGTGTCACGTGATGACCACCGGGTGACCACCACCCGCCGAGCGTTTTGTCGGATGCCGGGAAACGATGGGAGACGTCACCGCGAGCGACCAGCCGCCGACTCGCCGCCGGCTTCACCATCGACCGCGGACCCTTCGTCGACCGGCTCCGCGCATACCTGGACGCCGAAGCGCAGGCCGGCACACTCGACTTCCGTTCGGCCGTCGGGCGACGCAGCAGACCTCCGCAGTGGCCGAACAGTTCCTCGGTATGATCTGCGGCCAGCTCCTGTGGCCCCAGCTCGTACGTCGGCGCCTTCGATGTCTCCCTGACCGGAGCCGATCTCGCGGGATCGACGAGATCCTGCCGCACTGCGGCTCAGGCCCCCGCTGCTCAGAGGGTCATGAACCCGTTCGGATTTGAGTCCGCCCCGATTCGATCCGCACTCCTGACGGAAGCCGTCGGGACCCTCCCCACAGCTCCGGGAGCCCCGCGCACCTGCCGCCGGGAGTCAACATGCGGGTCCGTCATCGCATGAAACCACCGACCAGGACGACGATGAGACAGGGTGTCGGCGAGGCCGAGGGGGTTGGGCGGGCGGCCAGGGCTGTGACTCGGCAAGAGGTATCTGCCCCCGGCCGGGTTGCTCTGCCGGGGGCTGTGCTGGAGTTGGTCGTCAGTGAGGTGGACGAGAGCAGTGGCGCATCGCCTGGACTGCTGCATCCACTCCGGCTTCCCCGACCCCGTGGACGGCGATCGCATCCGCGCCGCCTCCCGGTACAGGACCTGAGGGGCGGCCAGCCCGACCGGGCCGGCGTGGCCTCACATCTGCCACTATGACGTCAGTGGTGTATGCTACCAGTGTAATAAATCGCAGATGGGGGCACGTGCATGGCTTGGAAGATTGTCGTGGTCGAGCCGGCACTGTCCTGGCTTCACGGTCTGCGCCGTACTGACCGTGACACTTTGATTCAGGTCAGCCAGGCTGTCACTGCCCTTCAAGAAGAAGGTCCCGCGCTGGGCAGGCCTCTGGTGGACACGGTCAAGGGCTCGGTGCTCTCGAACCTCAAGGAGCTTCGACCCGGCTCGGCAGGGGCCACAGAGGTGAGATTGCTGTTCGTGTTCGACCCGGACCGGCAGGCCGTGATTCTGGTCGGCGGCGACAAGGCGGGCAACTGGTCCGGCTGGTATCGCGTCGCGGTGCCTCAGGCGGAGCAGGCGTACGCGGAGCATCTGAAGCGAATCGATGGAGAGGACGAGGCACGATGACTGATCACCTCAAGGACCCGCAGGCCGTCTCCTGGGGAGATCTGGCTGAGGACTTCGCTTTCACGGATGTCGAAAAGGATCAGATCCAGAAGGGGGCGCAGGCGATGGTCCTGGCCTCCCGTGTGCACCGCCTTGCCGAGTTGCGGAAGCGGCAGCACACCACACAGGTCCAGGTCGCCGAAGCCATGGGCGTCACCCAGGCCCGCGTCTCGCGCATCGAGAAGGGTCAACTGGAGCGCAGTGAGGTCGACACCCTCGCTGCCTACGTCAAGGCGCTCGGCGGTAAGTTGAAGATCGTCGCTGACTTCGGTGATGAGAGCTACGTCCTCGGCTGATCCGATCGAAACGCCGCGACCCAGGTCTGCCCGCAGTCCGGCGCAAACTCGCTGCTTGAAGTCGGGGATGATGCTCCCCCCGGCGAGGGGTGGAGCGTCACCTCGTTGGTGAGCCAATCCGTTGCGCGTGGGTTCGAGGCGCACTCCCGAGCTGCGGTGATCGTCTCGGAAGCTGGTTGGGCCTGTCCTTCCGGGACGCGTTCTGGACGCAGGTTGGACACACGGATCGGAAAAGACGGACAAGGGCCGGGAAGGACTGAGGCGCCAAACTTCGCCTGACCTGGTAAAACGGCGAAGATGAGCATGGATTGACAAGGGTCGCCAAGATCCTCAAAGGACTCATAATCCGTCGGCCGTGGGTTCGAGTCCCACCCGCCCCACTTTTGCAGGGCTCTGACCTGCGGAAACGTTCATTTTGTCCTGTCGGCTCGTCAACTTTGCCTGAACGGACTGAATCCGCTGCTCGCGGGTTCGGAGCGGGGCGAGGCTCTCGCTCCCTCGCTGAGGCGACATCGCGCTGACCTGTGGCAATGCTGACGAGCGGAGCTTGAGCCGACGAGCCGGCAACATCTCCTCGACCTCATTTTCATGATCGTGGGGACGTGTTGGGGACGCGGGGTTTCAATGGGGTCAGTCGGCCCCCGTCCGCAGGCTCTTCGTTCGGCGTCCGGAAGGCCTCTGGCCGGGACTGCCCACCGGATTCGACCACAGCTTCGAGGAGCCTGATCGCACTGGCACCAGGCCGTGAGGGGCTGGTGCGCGCGGACGGAAACTGCCCGAACTGAAACGGCCCAGGTGTTCCGATGAGTGGCTCGACCGCGGGGCCGCCGTCGCTCACGCTGTGATGCGGTCCCGCAGAGGCATGGCGCGCCGACGCCGGTGGCGAGGGTGCCCGGCAGGATCCGGAGCGCGGTTTCGGGGGCGAACGGTTGGAGGCGGGTGCCGAGGTAGCCGGGAGTTCTCGACTTCGGTGGTCGTGATCAGCGAGTCACCGACGAAGATCGCGCCGCCGAAGACGAGCAGCTTGAGCTCGGCGCGGGCTGTGTAGAGGGCAGCGGTGTATCCAGCGGGACCAGATCCTCGCGTATGCCGGTGTCCGTCACGGACGTCATGACTCCTGCTTCGCCTCGATCTCGCCGATCAGGGCCTCGATGCGGTCTTGATCTCGTCGCGGGACGGGCGGGCGGACGCGACGCCCTTCCGGCTCTTCGTTGTCGAACGGGACAACGGTGCGGCGCCGCAGTTCGTCCAAGCAGGGGCCGACGCCGGGCTCTGCCTGATTCCCATAGATGCGGGCGGTGTCGAAAGCGGAGAGGGCGTACGCGTACTGCTCCGCCGTGGTGAACGGCTCCATTCGGGGTGTGGCCTTGGAGACGCAGTCAGCCAGCTCGAGCGAGATCTCCCGCGCCCGCGCCAGCGCACTCGGCACGTCGGGAAAGGACTCGCGCGGTCGGCAAAGCATTGACGGCAAGGAACGCGCCCTTCGGACAGGGGCAGGGGCGGACTCGTCCTCACGGTACGCATCCGTCCCCATCCCGGATTACAGCCTGAAGTCAGACAGCGAACAGCAGGTATGTACCTCGACATGACCTTGGTCGGCGTTGCTGCCGAGGTCGAAGTCGTCCAGACTGTCGGCGCTTTCGTGTAGACCCGCAGAGGGAACCCCTGAGCTCACCGAGGCGGGCTGGCTGCCGACCGGCACCTGCCTGCCGGTCGCCGGGGAAGACCGCCGGGCAGCCCGCCCGACCTCCATTTGTTCGCCCACGTGTTCTGCCCCACCTCGGCGTCACCCTGCACGAGTGGCTCGCACGCTTCGCCTCCACCGGGGCGTAGGAGGCTGGTGTGTCTGGGCCATTAGCCCTGCTGGGGTTCGCCCAGCAAGAGTCCTGAGTCCCGGCGCCAAGCTTCGCCCTCGGGTGTCCAGGCGACGCGGGCGCCGAGTCGGATCCAGACACCGAACTCACCGAGGGACAGTTCGGAGGTCTCTTCGGCCCAGACAGTGTTCAGACAGAGTTGCATGCCGCAGTCCTTGGACTCCGCCAGGCCGCGCCAGCCACAGTCCCAGCTCACGTCCAGGCTCAGCGGCCCGAGCACGGAGACCATCCGGTCCAGTTCCTGCTCGGTAGCGTCGTCCTCGGCCTCGCTCTGGGTGGTGCCGAAGGGCGGGGTCGTGTCCAGGGAGAGCATCACACCCTCGGGCAGCGGCCAGAGGTCGGACAGGTCAGGGCTGAGCCGCAGGTTCGCCGTGAGCCAGGACTTCGGCTGCTCCGCATCGAACGCGATGGCATCACAACGCACGAGTTCGTCCAGGAAGGGGAAGACGACGACGGGATCCCGGTCCGCGACTATGCGGGCGGTGTCGAAGGAACGAAGAGCGTACGCGTACTGCTCGGCCGTGCTGATGGGTTCCAGCTGGGGCCAGGGGGCGGTGGACCAGTCGGCCAGATCACGCATGATCGCCCGCGCCCGCGCCAGCGCACTCGCGGCGTCGGGAAAGGATTCGAGCACTGGATAAAGCGTTGAGGCCAAGAAACGTGCCTTTCGGGGACAGGGACAGGGGCGGACCCGCCGTCACCGTACGCATCCGCCCGTGTCCCAGTGATCACAGCTTGAGGTCAGACAGCGGCACCGAACGGTTCAGTAGGTGTACCCATTCGGTGAATAGTAGGTATGTCCCTCGACGTGACCCTCGTCGGCGTCCTTGCCCAGGTCGAAGTCGCCGAGATTGGTGCCGCTTTCGTTGTAGACCCGCAGGTGGTACCCACGGATCGAACTGATGCCGCCCCTGCGGGCCTTCTGATAGCTGCGGACCCACTGTTTGATCTCCAGAGGATCGGCGAGGTCGGGGACCTGGATGAAGATCTCGTTGACGTCCGTGCCGCCCATCGCGTCCTGGCGCCAGCGCAGCTGCTTGACGGCCTTCTTCAGCTGATTCGTGAACGACGTCTTGCTGGCCTTCCCGATGGTCTTCCACTCGCCGTAGCCCACGATGTCACCCTGCTGGTCGAGGTATTCAAGGTCGGGGTTCTCTGATCCGCCCTCGTCGTTCTCGATCCTGTTCTCCTTGGGCATCACCCGGGCCCGGGTCCCCTCCGGAGCACCGTCCAGCGAGCGGTAGGCGTTGTCCAGGGTGAGCTGCTCAGTCCTCCCGCCGTGCTTGTGCTCGTCGACGAGGGACTGCGCATCCGCGTCCCGACTCGAATCCTCGGCGGACGAGCCGTCCGACCCACCCCCGTCGTCGTCGCCCCCGCCGCCATCACCGTTCTGGACGGCGAAGGCGATGTTGGGCGCGGCGACCGCACCGGCCACCGTGGCGCTGCCGGACACGGCGAGCGCGGAGCCCGCGAGGATCAGCGCCTCGCCCGGTCCGAGCGCCCCGATGCCCGTCGCCATGAGCGCGCCGCCCAGGCCGTCCGCGGCTCCGCCGAGCAGCAGTTGTCCCACGCCGAGTGCGGCCATGGGGGCGTTGGTCCGGTCGATGACCTGCTGGGCGGTGTCGGCGAAGCTGGAGACCGCGTTGGAGAGGGAGCTGAACCAGCTCTGGCCGGTCGGGTCGCTGCCGGTCACTGGATTGTTGGCGGCGTAGTCGTAGCCCGTCAGCTGCGAGGGGTCGGTGGCCTCCAGTTGCGGGTCGCGGCTGATGAAGCGGCCGGTCTGAGGGTCGTACTCGCGCAGACCGAGGTTGACCAGGCTGGTGGCGGTGTCGGTGGTGCCGCCGACGTAGCCCTTGTCGCCGAGCCAGGAGGCCGGGGCCGCGCCGCGAACGCCGCCGAAGGGCAGGTACTGACGCCGTGTCACCGCCTGGGTCTGGTAGTCGACGGAGAGGTAGTCGGTGCCCTGCCGGTTGGGGATCAAATACTGGATGTTCCCGCTGCTGGAGCGGACGGCCACGGTGGTGCCGTTGACGGAGTAGTAGCGGGTGCCCGTCACTGCCTTGGTGGAGGTGTTCTCCACCAGTTCCTCGTCGCCGAGGTAGAGCGTGGCCTGGGTCGGGTCGGTGCGCAGCACCAGGCCGCCGTCGAGGCCGTAGAGGTAGCTGGTGGTGCCGGCCGACGTGGTGTCGGTGTCCAGCCGGTTCTGGTGGTTCCAGGTCAGGGTCTGGTCACCCAGTGCTCCGCCCTGGATGGAGGTGGTGTTGCCGGAGGCGTCGTAGTGGTAGGACGCTGTGTTCGCGCTGGCCGCCGGGCCGGTGGCGGTGGTGCTGCCGAGCGTGTGGGGCTGGTCGGTCTTGGAACCGGCGGTCGGGTAGTGGTAAGTCGTGGTGGTGTCGTTGGCGCTGTTGCCGGGGGTGTCGTGGTCGGTCTGCGTCTGGCGCTGGCCGTCGGCGGCGTAGGTCCAGGTCTGCCAGTAGGGGTTGACGCCGCCGACGGTGGCGCTGCTGCCGGTGTCGGGCGTGGCGGCGCAGTTGTCGGTGGCGGTCCAGGCCGCGGTCAGGCGGGCCGCCCAGTCGTAGCCGTAGCACTGGGTGTCGACGACCGAGCCGCCGCTTTGGCTGTCGGTGGTCGAGGTGAGCAGCCCGGCGCCCTTGGAGACAGCCGAGTTGCCCCAGGTGTAGCCGGTGTCATCGACGACCGTGCCGCTGGTGGAGTCGGTGGTCTTGGCGTCGGTGGGCTGGCCGGTCTGCGGATCGTACTTCAGGGTCAGATCGACCCAGTTGGTGGTCGGGCCCATGGAGTACTGGAGCGGCTCGCCGTACTCGTCGTAGCCGATGGCGGAGACGTAGGTCCAGTCGGTGGTGCCCGTGCTGGCGAGACTGGTGGCCTGACCGTACTGGTCGTAGCCGTAGTTGACGGTTTCCACGGGCAGTCCGCCGCTTGCCGGGTCCTGCCGGCTCGACAGAGTTCCGGTGGTCTTGTACGTGTAGGACTCGGTGTAGCCGGCGGACGGCGCCAGCGGCGCCAGGTTGCTCGGCAGGTTGGCCAGCGTGGTCTTCGAGGCGGCGACCTCACCCATATTGGTGTAGGCGAGCACCGCGTTGGTGACCGAGGCGCTGCCGGTGCCGAGCTGGTAGGAGGTCGAAGAGGTGAGGTACCCCTTCTTCAGCGTGTCGTACGTCCAGGACGCGACCTGGTTGGCGGTGGACGGGGTGGCGTTGCCGGTGGTGTCGTAGGCCGCCGTCCTGCGGCCGTCCTTGTCGTAGCTGTAGCTGGCCTGGTCGCCCCGGGCGTCGGTTGTGGTCAGCAACTGGCCGGCGTTGTCGTAGGTCGCTGAGGAACCGCCGGAGTCGGGGTCGGTGGCCGCGACCTGGTCGCCCAGGAGATTGTAGTTCCAGGTCCAGGTGTTGCCGGCCGGGTCGATCTGGCTGGCCTGGTGGCCGTCCGGGTAGTACGTGTAGTGCGTGTCGGAGTAGTCCGAGGCAGCGTCGTGGACCGGGTCGGCCGCGGCGCCGGTGTGGTACTGGTACAGGTCGGTCTGGTGTCCCCGGGCGTCGGTGACCGTGGTCTCGGCCACGCCGCCCTTCGGGGGGATCGTGGTGGTGAAGTTGCCGCCGAAGTCGGTGGTGGTGTTCCAGGTGGCGCTGCCCAGCGCGTAGGCGGTGGCCACCGTCTTGCGTCCGGCGCCGTCGTAGGTGAAGCCCGTTTCCGACGGGATGTCACCGTCTTGGGCCTGTACCAGCGTTGCGCTGGGGGCACCGCCCGCATAGTAGGGGGCGGTGGTCTTGGCCACCCATCCGTTGGTGTCGTAGACGGTGTCGGTGACGTCCCGGCCGCCGTCGACGGTGGAGATCTGCGTCTCGCGGGGCCGGAGCAGCGCGTCCATCAGCAGTTCGCTGCTGCGGTAGCTGCCGTCGTCGTTCAGGGTCTGCGTGATGACGGAGCTCGGCTTGTCGGCGGCGAGCGTGTAGCCGTACTTGTTTGTGGCGGCGGTGATCCCGGGCCGGAACACGGCGGTGATCCGCCCCAGCGCGTCGTACTGCGCCTTGGTGACGTAACCGGCTGCGGTGGTCTGCGTCAGCATCAGCCCGCGCAGCGGGTCGTAGGTCTGGCTGAGCGTCTGCTGCAGCGGGTCGGTGGAGACGACAGCGGTGGGTGCGGCGCCGGTGGTCGGGGTGTAGGTAGTCGTGGTGGTTCGCTGGTCGGCGTCGGTGCTGGTCAGCGTTCGGCCGTAGACGTCCGTGGTGAGCGACGACATGGTCGAGTAGACCGGGGCGGAGCCGGTGTACGAGGTGACCTGCTGGGTGGAGGTCGGGTCGCCGACCGTGGGCGCGGCGCCCAGGGTGCTGGAGCCGTCGTAGAGGACCCGCTTGTCACTGACGGCGTCGGCCGGGAGCGACGGGCTGGCCGAGCAGTTGACGGACACCGTCTTCGTCTCGTCCACGAGGTCGAAGATCCAGGCGGAGGTGTTGTCCGCGTAGCTCGCCGTGGTGCACAGGTCGTCGCTCGCGGTGGAGACGTCTCCCTTGTCGTCGGCCTTGGTGACCCGGCCGTGGGAGTCGTGGGAGTAGTCGGTCTCGGTCTCCCGGGTGGTCCCGGACGCCAGCGGCGTGTAGACCTCGACCGAACTCTGACCGGTCAGGAACGCCTTCTGCGCGGGCAGCCCGCCGGACAGGGCGTGGACGGCGGTGGCACCGCTGCTCCAGGGCGCGGTGATCGTGTCGCTGACGACCTTTCCGCTGTTCAGGCCGTTGTAGAGGATCGCCTCGTAGGTCAGGCCCGCGTACTGGGCGGCGTCGGTCACCGGCGGGTCGCCGCGGGAGTCGGTGACGGTCGCCGAGCGTGTCCCGCCGCCGGACTGGGTGTCCCCGTCCATGCCGCGGAAGTAGGTGTAGTCGGTCTCGGTGGCCGGGTCGGGCGCGGTGCCCGTGGTGACCTTCATGCCGCCGTAGCCGCGCCACTGGTCCCAGGTGCGCTGGGCGGTGGGGGTCAGCGGGTTGTCGTCGTGGTGCCAGGCGGGAGCGCCCACCGGGATGTAGCGGGTGACGATGGCGTCGTTGACGCCGCCGCCGGTCGGATCCTGCTGGGTGACGGTGGTGACGATGTACTTGTTGAACCAGTCCAGCATGGGGCTGGTCTGCCCGGTGGGGGTCCAGTAGCCGGGGTAGCACAGGGAGGTGTTCTGGCCGGCGTCGCTCGGGGCGCCCCCGCCGCAGGCAGGGGCCGAGTAGCCGACGCTGATGACGCCGCCCGACTCGGTGGTGATGGTGTTGAGCCGGTAGCGGGTGATCGGCGGGTAGCCGTCGGTCAGGTTCACCCGGTTCGACAGCGGCGTACCGGAGAAGGTCACCCGGGGCATGGCGAGGGCCGACGTGGAGCCGCCGGCGGAGGTGTCCTGGCCGGTGCGGGTCACGGAGTTCAGCCACAGCGAGGGCGTGGTCGCGTCTCCGGTGGCGGGGAAGGAGTAGGTGAACGTCCAGGAGTCGACGTTCGTCTCGGTGGAGCCGATCAGCGCCTGGGTCTGAATGCCCGTCAGCTCGTTCTCGGTCCAGAACGTCGGGGAGTTGGACGAACAGGACGCGCCGCTGGCGCAGTTCAGGTCGAACGGCACATCCGGCCAGTGGGACGCGGTGGAACTGGTCAGCGTGGAGGTGGCGCACCCGGTGGCGGAGGTGTTGCAGCGGCCGTTGTAGGTGAAGGCGACCTGGGCGGCGGGGCTGGTGGAGTACACCGAGCCGTCGCGCTGGCCGTACTGGATCTTCGCGAGCACCGCGTCGCGCACATAGGAGGTGTCGGCGGTCTTGCCGAGGTTGCGCGCGTAGTAGGCGGTGGTGGGCGTGTAGAAGTAGGACATCACGTCGCCGTGGGTGTCCTTGACGTAGTCGAGCATCCAGCGGTAGCCCTGCTGGCACCAGGAGTTGGCCCAGGTGGCGTTGTAGCAGGGCTGGCCCGACGCGGTGGCGTAGACGGGCTCAGTCAGCACCGAGTCGGTGGTCGCGTTCCCCGACGTCCACCCCGGCAGTCTGTTCAGGCCGAACGTGTACTGGGTGCCGTTCGACGTGGTCACCCGGAAGTATTCGCCGCTCTGGGCGCCGTTGGTCGCGCCGGTCAGCCGTTCGACGCGCTCGTCGGAGTCGCCCTGGGCGCGGTAGGTCCCTGTGGTGTCGTCCTTGATCAGGGTGGTGGTGGTGCCGTTGAGCGAGAGGGTGAGCTGGTTGTCGGCGGACCAGCAGTTGTCCCAGGTCTTGGTGGTACCGGTGGGGTTGTCGTGGCAGGAGGCGTAGGAGCGCTCGATGTAGTTGCTCGGCAGAGAGAAGCCGTCGCCGACGACCGAGGCCTGGTTGTTGGTGGACGAGGTCATGCCGTCCACGCTCTGCGAGTCGTAGCCCAGGGAGAGGTTGGGCGTCAGCCCGCCGGGGACGCTTGGCCCGGTGATCGGGTAGGACCAGGTGAACGCGTCGGTGCTGCCGCCGGCCTGCCAGGAGCCGGAGGGCTTGAGCGAGGTGGCCGCGAAATCCCCGCCGCCTCCGCTCGGCGCGGCCGTGGCCGCCAGGACCACGCTGTCCGCAGCGAGGGCGAGCGGGGCCGAAAGGGTCTGCTCCGTCGTGTTGTTGGCAGCAGCCACGGGTGTCTGGGTGCGGCAGGAGGCGAGTCGCGGCGTGGTCAGGGCGCATGCGGGCAGCTGCACGAGGCGCAGACGCGAGCCCCAGTCGCCGCCGAACGCGGCGGTGAAGTCCCGGTAGTCCAGGCCGACTCGGACCTTGCCGCGGCTGCCGCCGGGCAGCCCGGACAGCTGGAGCAGCACTCCGTCGACTCCGGCCGACTGTCCGGTTCCCCGTGGCAGAACGCGCGCCGTGGCGTGGCCGAGTACGAGGCCGGAGGAGGGGGCGAGCCAGACCGGGAGGCTCCCCGCCCGGAGCCGGGCGCCGGAGGCCGCGGGGATCCGCGGGGCGGTGCGGCCCGCGGTCTTCGGGGCCGCTCCGTTCGTCGCGATGGCGGCGAAGGAGGCGGTGCCGCTGGGCCATGTCACCTTGGGTGAAGGCAAGTTGGCCAGGTGCCGGACGGGGCCGTAGTGGGAGCGTACGGCGGTCACCGGGACCGGCTTGACCTGGGTGAACCCGGGTTGTTGGCGACTGCGGGCCGGTTCGCCCGCACCGGTGGCGCCCACGATCACGGAGATCACCGCCGCCAGTGCGGTCAGTCCGCGTATCAGGCGGCCCTGGTGCGTCACGCGTCTGCCTGCACGGACGCGCGAACCTGTCGTCCTTGGCAAGGACTTGCTCCTTCGCATGGCGATGAAGTCGATCTTCAAGACGCAACGGAGGCTACGGGCCAGCTGAGTTGACACGCACGGGCGAACGAGAACCTCTTGCCTGATTCTTGACACGGACACGCACGGCTCTCACCTGCGCGGTTGATCTTTACGGGGTCCCGGACCACCACTTACTTTCGCTCCGGGTCGGACCTTCGATCGAGCTCGAGAGACAGGAATCCGATGCACACACCTCGCGCACGCGCGCGGAACGGCAGACCGAGAGCGATGGTGGCGGCCGCCGCCGTGCTGGTGGTCAGCGCCGCCGGACTGGCCTGGGCGCCGACGGCCGCGGCGCAGCCGGCTGCGAGTCTCCAGGTCACCGGCAGAAGCGCCCCGGTCGCCAAGTCCCCTGCAAAGTCCGGTAGTTCGCCGGTCCTGCCGAACGGCTTCGGACCCACCGCCGCCGACGCCGACGCCATGCGGGCCGCCGCCACGCAGGCGCACGCCACCGGCAAGCCGGTGCCGGTGTCCTCCCTGACCAGCCCGACCGTGCAGGTGGAGGCGGAGCCGGGCGGCGGATTCCGCTCGGTCTCCACCCCGCTGCCGGTGCGCACCCGGCAGAGCGGCCGCTGGGTGCCGGTGGACCTGACGCTCGTCCACCGGGCCGACGGCCGTTGGGCTCCGAAGGCCACCGCCTACGGCACCGTGGCCTTCTCCGACGGCGGCACCGCCCCCCTCGCGGTCACCCGCTCCGGCTCCACCTCGCTCACCCTCACCTGGCCCACCGCCCTGCCGGCCCCTCACGTCTCGGGCTCCACCGCGACCTACCCTGCCGTGCTTCCCGGCGTGGACCTGCAGGTCTCCGCCACGGCGGCAGGCGGCCCGAGCGAGACCCTCGTCGTCCACGACGCCGCGGCGGCACACAACCCCGCGCTGGCCTCGCTCCGCCTGGGTGCCCGGGTGGGCGGCGGACGCCTGGCCACCGCCGCCGACGGGGGCCTCGCCGTCACCGACGCGCGCGGATCGGTTCTGGCGGACGCGCCCACACCTCTGCAGTGGGACTCCAACCGGACCCTGCCCGCCGGCGGGCAGCCCCCGGGGGCCAAGGTGGCGGCAGACGCCTCCGACGCCGCGCACCCGGGTCTGGCCGCACACGTCGGCCGGGTCGGGGCCCACGTCGGCGCCGGTGCGCTGACGCTCGTCCCCGACCGGGCGATGCTCAGCCGCGCCTCGACCGTCTTCCCCGTCTTCGTCGACCCGTCGGTCAACTGGCACCCGGTCGACTACGCCAACCCGGCCTTCGACGAGGTCAAGCAGGGCTGCCCGGGCACCTCCTTCTACAACAAGACCGGCTCGTCGGCCGACAACGGCTACCTCGGCGTCGGCTACAACGGCTGGCCCGAAGGCTCCTGCAACACCGGCGACGAGCACGCCGTCTACCAGTGGACCCTGTCCAAGACCATCTTCGGCGCCGTCATCAACAGCGCCGAAGTCGACGCGACCGACGTCTACTCGGCCTCCTGCTCCACCACCGCGACGGTCAACCTGCACTGGTCCAAGGGCATCGGCTCCGGCACGGACTGGAGCAACCGCCCCGGCTACAACAGCTACTCGACCTCGGCGAGCTTCGGCCCGGCGTACAACCCCACCTACTGCCCGGGCAACGGCAGCACGACCAACGGCTTCAACGTGCTGAGCCCGATCAAGACCGCGGCCAGCGGCCATGCCGGCAGCTTCACCGCGACGCTGAGCGAGGACTCCATGGAGTCCAGCCGCAACGACCTCGGGTTCAAACGCTTCTCGCACAATCCGACGCTGCAGATCTTCTACGACAATCCGCCCAGCGCGCCCACCGCCGCCACCATGGCAGCCGTGTCCGGAGCCGCCGACGCGGCCTGCGACACCACCTCGCCCTACCCGTACATGGGCAAGACCATCGCCTCCACCCCGCCGGTGCTGCGCGCCAAGGTGAAGGACCCGAACGGCGACAAGCTTCAGGCCACCTTCCAGTACTGGGTCGACGGCACCACCACCAAGTACACGCTCAAGAGCGGCGACAACCTCTCCAGCAACACCTACGCCACGGCCTCGCTCCCGGCGTCCTTCGTATCCACGCTGACCGCCGGCAAGACCGTCGACTGGGACGTCACGGTCACCGACGGCATGGCGACCACCACCTACACCCAGTCACCCACCTGCCACTTCACCGCCCAGCCCACCGCTCCTGACGAGCCGACACTCGCCTCCGAGAGCAACCTCTTCCCGAACACGGACGTCACCGACGCCGCCGTCGGCGCGGCCGCCGGCACCTCGGGCAAGTTCGACATCAACGGCTCCGGCACCACCGCGACCAAGTTCGTCTACCACCTCGACGTGCCGCCGCCGACCAGCAACCCGCCGGCGAGCGAGACCGTGACCGCGAGCGGCAACAAGGCGACGGCCACCGTCGCCCCGCCCTCGCCCGGCCCGCACACCCTTTACGCCTACTCCGTGGACGGTGCCGGCGACGTCTCCGGCACCTCCGCCTACCCGTTCCTGGCCGCCGGGCACGCCAACACCACCTGTGCCAGCCTTGCCGCCTGCTTCAACAACGTGGGCATCAGCGCCGACAGCAACATGACCGCGGCCAACTTCGACGGCAACGGACACAGCTTCTCCGCCACCGACTGGACCAACGCCGGCTGGACCAGCGGCGGCAAGGTGACCGCCGACGGCGCCACCATGACCCTTCCCGCCTTCGGCTCCGGCCAGAAAGACAACCTGCTGGCGGCCAACCAGACCGTCGGCTACTCCGGCCAGGGCAGCGCGCTGGTCTTCCTGACCTCCTCCACCTACACCAACCTGGCCTCCCCCGGCGCCATCGCCGGTGACACCACCGCCCCCTACGTGCCGGCCGGCACCCGGGTCAGCGCAACCTACTGCTTCTCCGGCGAGAACGCCGACGCCTTCTGCCCGGCCAGCGGCCAGATCACCTTCACCGACGGCACCAGCGTCAGCTACACGCTGACCGTGCCCGACTGGTCCAACACCGACAGCTCCATCGCCGCCGCGGTCTTCCCGCACGCCAACGGCACCACCCAGAGCACGGCCAACCGCCAGCTCTACGCCTTCTCGGTGCCGGTCGACCCGACCCGCACCATCGCCTCGGTCACCCTGCCCGACCTGACCGGCGCGGCCGGACCGAGCGAGTCGACCCTGCACGTCTTCGCCCTGGGCACCCGCAACACCACCGCGGGCACCGCCGAGGCGAACGGGAGCTACGCCGCCGCTCCGGCCGGGCAGTCCTGGACCGGCGCCTGGTCCAGCGCCACCGAGGGCAGCTACGGGCTGCCGGGCGGCGGCACCTTCTCCAACCAGACCATCCGCCTGGCCCTGAAGCCTTCGGTATCCGGCGGCACCACCCGCGTCAAACTCGACAACGCGCTCGGCACCAGCAAGCTCTCCATCGGCCACGCCACCATCGCCCTCAGCTCCACCCCGAGCGTGATCGGCTCGGTCCCGGCCGGCACCCCGACGACACTCAAGTTCGGCGGAAGCCAGTCGGTCACCGTCCCCGTCGGCGGCATGGTCTACAGCGACCCGCTGGCGTTCACCGTCACCGCGAACCAATACCTGCTGGTCTCCTACCAACTCAGCAACGCCGTCCCCTACCTGGTGCAGCACTCCTACGCGGGCGGCTCCTACGAGTACATCACCGCCGGCGGCACCGGCGACCTGACCACGAGCACCAGCGCCACGCCGTTCACCACCAACGCCGCGGCCTACGGCAACTTCACCGACCTGGTCACCGACCTGGACGTGCAGTCGGCGAGCATGCCCACCGAGGCCGTGCTGGGCGACCACCTGGTCGATCCGTTCCAGCCTGGCACCACACTGCCCAACTCCAACGGGTACCGGGTGGCCGACGAGCTGACCGCCGCCGAGCCCTCGACGCCCACCCCCCAGGGCGTCATCGCCGAGGGCATCGAATCCAACCAGCTCATGACCGACAACCCGGAGACCTACAACGGCGGTGGCATCGGCGGGCCTTCGGTGCTCTCCCGCCTCGACCGCGACATCCTCGACCAGCCCGGCATCTCCACGGTCATCGTGGACGTCGGACTCGAAGACCTGCTGGCCGGGGCCACCAGCGACGACCTGGACGCCAACGGCTACACGGCGCTCGTGCAGCAGCTCCAGGGCTGGGGCATCAACGTGGTGCTCACCTCGCTGACGCCTTGCGAGGGCTTCACCGGCGACGGCGCCACGCCGAACGACCCCTGCACCAGCACCACGGACAGCAACCGGACGGACGTCAATGCCTTCCTCGGGGGCATGAACCTGGGCAACCCCTGGGCCACCCCGGCCGTCTACTTCGCCGACCTGGACGCGGCCGTCGCCGTGACGGACGCGACCACCGGCGAGGAAAAGCTGGCGGCGGCAGCCGACAGCGGCGACCACGTCAACCTGTCCAACCCCGCCTTCGGCGCGCTCACCACGGCCCTGCTCTCCCCCGTCGACACCTGGAACCTGGACGACGGCGACGGCATGCCGGTGGCCACCGACACCGCCGCGACCGACACCCTCAACACCCTCAACGCGGCAGGCGCCAACCCGAACCTCGGCAACAACCCGCTCACCCTGACCGGCGGCACGACCTGGGCCACCGACGCCACCCGGGGCACCGTCCTCTCCCTCGACGGCAGCAGCGGCTACGCCGCGAGCAGCGCCCAGGTGCTCGACACCACTGCCGGCTACTCGGTCTCCGCCTGGGTCAAGCCCATTTCGCTGCCGAGCAGCAACGCGACCGTCGCAGGACAGGACGGCAACCAGGCCAGCCCCTTCTACCTCCAGTACAACCACGCCCTCAAGGGCAGCCCCGGCTGGGCCCTCACCTTCACCAACGCCGACACGACCAGCCCTTCCTTCACCAACGCCTACGCCTCCGGGGCCACCGCGAACACCTGGACCCACCTTGTCGGCGTCTACAACGCGTCCACCAAGACGGCCCAGCTATACGTCAATGGCACCCTCACCGGGACCGCGGCCAACGTGACGTCGTGGGGCGCCACGGGCGCGTTCTCCGTCGGGCGCTCGAAGTACAACGGGGCCAACAGCGACTTCTTCCCCGGCTCCATCAGCGACGTCCAGGCGTGGAACTACGCGCTGACCGCCAACCAGGTCACCGCCCTTCACCAGCAGATCCCGTGACGACAAGGGAAAACAGGAAACCGATGTCCTTCATCACCGGCTCAGGACGGCACGCCAGACCCCGGCCCCCACGCCTGCGCACCGCGATGGCCTCCTCGGCCCTCGCCGCCACCGCCGTGGGCGGCGTCCTCGCCGCCGCCCCGGCGCAGGCCGCCACGACGACCGCGGTCGCCGCCACCACGACGACGTACACCGTGAAGGCGGGCGACACCCTCTCGGGCATCGCGCAAACCCACCACGTGCCCGGCGGCTGGCAGGCGATCGCCCGCGCCAACCACCTGACCAGCCCGTACGTCATCCACCCGGGCGAGCGACTGGTTCTCCCCGCCGTCGCGGGCGCACCGACGACATCACCCTTCCCCGTGCCGGTCACGGCGGGCAGGGCGACCCAGATCATCACCGTCCAGGCCCATGGCTCCTACGCCACCGTCATCGCGTGGCAGAAGAGCGGAACCACCTGGCACCAGGTCTACTCCACGACCAAGGCCCGGGTCGGGGCGAACGGAGTGACTGACGGGGCCACACGCAAGCAGGGTACGGACACCACGCCGACCGGCGCCTTCACCATCACCCAGGGATTCGGTGTCGGGGCGAATCCCGGGACGCAGATGCCCTACCAGCAGGTGGCACAGGACGACTGGTGGGTCGAGGACCCCTCCTCGACCTACTACAACCAGATGCGCACTTCGGAACAGGGCGGCTTCCCGCTCACCGAAGCGGGGGAGCACGGCAGCGAAGACCTCGTCAATTACCCCACCCAGTACCACAACGCCCTCGTCATCAACTTCAACACCGCCCCGGCGGTCCCCGGACGCGGCGCCGGAATCTTCCTCCACGACCTGGGACCACAAGCCGGACCCACGGCAGGATGCGTCGCCCTGCCCGCTTCGGTGATGACCGAGATCATCCGCTGGATCAACCCGGCCCAGCACCCGGTGATCGCCATTCATTAACGAGCGCAGCGTCAGTTGGCGGTGGTCCCGAGCCTTGGTCGGTTCGCCGAACCGTGGGCCGTCATGACCGCCAACTGGTGCTGCGATCGCCAACCCCTGCCGTGGCATGTCAAGGGAGCGCCGCTTGGTCGCCGTCCAGCCGGTCCTGCCGCAACGGTCACACAGGCTCCGGCCCGATGCAGAGGGCCGGAGCCTCTGCGCGGGGGAATGAGAATCCGCCGCGGGCGAGTTCGAAGGCCGTCCTTGAGCTGGCGCGATCGTCCTCCATGCCTTCGGCACGATCCTGTCGGGTCGTCAACTTTGCCTAAATGGACTGAATCCGCTGCCCACGACTTCGGGGCGTGGTGAGGCTCGGGCTCTCTTGCAGAGCAGAATGTCGCCCTGACCTGTGGAAATGCTAACGAGCGGAGCTTGAGTCGACGAGTCGGCACCATCTCCTCGACCTCACTTTCATGATTGTGGGGACGCGGGACGCGGGGTTTCCATGAGGTCCGCCGGCCACCGTCCGAAGGCCCGCTGTTTGCCGTCCGAGATGGCTCCGGGCGGGACTGCTGACCGGGTTCGACCGCATCTTCGAGGAGCCGGATCGCGTCGGCACCAGGCCGTGGGGGCTGGTGTGCGTGGACGGAAACTGCCCGAACTGAAACGGCCCAGGCGTTTCGGTGAGCCACTCGACCGCGGGGCCGCCGTCACTCCCGCTGTGATGGCGCGGTTTCGGCTGGGAACGGTTGGAGGCGGGCGCAGAGGTAGCCGCCCGCCAGGACTCCGAGGCCACGGATCAGGCCCAGCGGCCTGTGTTGAGCACGTCGTTCGACTGGACCTCGCCCGCGGGCGACACGACCAGCTTCGCCTACGAGGTCAACGCCAACCGCGCGGAGGGCCATCTGGGGACGGTGACCGTGCGCGCCGTCCCGCACTGGAACGGAACGGCCACCGTCGTGGACGAGTTCGACGGCCGGGGCCTGCACCGCGCCTCCACCACCGACCCGCACGTGGACGGCAAGAACGCGGCCCTCTCACAGACCGTCGTCACCGACGGAAAACTCGCCATCGCCGGGCTCAACTCGGTACTGCGCGTCAACGACAAGGCCGTGCCGACCAAGTCGATGGACGTACCCGACGGCAGCGCCGCACAGAGCGCCGTGTTCCCGGTCCGCGCCGGTCAGGCGTACCGGATCACCAAGTACGTGGGCATCGCTTCCAGCGTCGACACCGACCGACCGCTCAAGGCCGCGACCCCGCAGCAGGCCGCAGCGAGCACCGCGGCCCGCGCCGTCAAGACCGGCTACCAGCAGCTGCTCGCCCGCAACGACAAGGAATGGTCACGGCTGTGGCAGTCGAGCATCTCGATCCCCGGTGACACCGCCATGACCGCCCAGATCCACGCGTCCATGTTCTACCTGCTCGCCAGCATGCGACCCGGTGTCACCTGGAGCACCAGCCCGGGAGGTCTGTCCTCGGACGGCTACAGCGGTCACGTGTTCTGGGACATGGAGACCTGGATGTACCCGGCGCTGCTCGCCCAGTACCCCGACATCGCCAACGGGGCGAACACCTACCGGCAGAAGCTGCTGTCCGCGGCCGAGGCGAACGCCGCCAAACTGTCCACTCCCAGCCAGCCGATCAAGGGCGCCAAGTTCGCCTGGGAGAGCGCGCTGACCGGCAAGGAGACCGCCCCCGACCCCTGGGGCACGTACGAGATCCACATCAACTCCGACATCGCCCTTGCGCAGTGGCAGTACTACCAGGCGAGCGGCGACAAGGCGTGGCTGCGGGACAAGGCATGGCCGGTGCTGAAGGGCATCGCCGACTACTGGGCCACCCGCGCCGTACCCGACTCCTCCGGCGGCTACGACATCAACGACGCCATGGGGCCGGACGAGTACAACTACCCGGTCGACAACAGCGCGACCACCAAAGCCGGAGCGCAGGAGTCACTGCGCATCGCGATCCGCGCCGCCCAACTCGTGGGCCGGACCGCCGACCCGGCGTGGAAGAAGGTCGCCGACGGCCTGAAGATCCCGGTCGACACCAAGAACAACATCCACCCCGAGTTCGACGGCTACGACGGGCGGACCGTCAAGCAGGCCGACGTCACCCTGCTGCAGTACCCCTGGGCTGTGCCGATGTCGCCCAGCCTGGCCCAGAACGACCTCGACCACTACAAGGAGCGCACCGATCCGGGCGGCCCGTCCATGACGGACGCCATCGCCGCCATCAACGGCGCGGCCCTCGGATCGCCGGGCTGCCAGGTCTACGACTACCTCCGCAACAGCGCGGAGCCGTACCAAGCCGCACCGTTCAACCAGTGGTACGAGACCCGCAACGGCGGTGCGTTCAACTTCACCACCGGCCAGGGCGGCTACCTGCAGGAGTTCCTGTACGGGTTCACGGGCATGCGCTGGGGAACCGACGCGATCACCATCGACCCGTTCCTGCCGCCGCAGCTGCCGGGGGTGAACATCACCGGGGTGAAGTGGCACGGACGCACCTTCGACGTGACGCTCGGCCAGCAGACCACCAAGTTGACCCTGCGCTCCGGCACGTCACTCCCGGTGCGCGTCGGCAGCGGTGACGTGCGCGAGGTCAGGTCCGGCACACTGCTGAACGTGCCCACCAGGCATCCGGCGGGCGACGCCACGCAATGCGATTCGTGAACATGGCGAGCGCGCATCCAACCGACGGGCAGTCGCCGTAGCCGCCGGCCCGGTCTGTACGTCAGGGCAGCGCGGGCCGACCAGAACCGTCCCCCTCGGCCGGTAGCATCCCCGCTCTCCGGCCGTCGGGGATGCTGAGGGCCCGGTGTCCGACCACGGCGTCCGCGCCGCGAGTGACCTGCTACGGGGTCCCGTTCATCGCCGACACCTCGGTGATCTACTACCGCAGCGACATCACGGCGAAGGCCAACGTCGTGGTGTTCGCCACGATGACGTCTGTGGCGTAGGGGTTCCGGGCTGTCCTGCTGCCGGAGCGCCGTTGACTACAGCGGCTGAGGGGCGAGTGCGCGGGCCGGGTGGCGGGGCCCGAGGAAGACGACGATGCCCTTGCCGTCGGGGGAGGGGTGGGTGGCCTGAGTCCAGCCCTGGCGGCGGTAGAAGGACATGGCCCGGGTCGACCGGACGGAGGTCAGCAGCCACGAGCGGTCGTCTGGGGCGTCCGCCGTGACCGCCTCCAGCAGGTCACCGGCCAGCCCCGTGCCGTGGGCGGCGGGACGGACCGCGAGTTCGTCGATCTCGCGGGCCCCGACCAGCCAGTCCATGGTGTGGTCGGGGCCGAGGCCGGCCGCGGCCTGGGGGTAGCAGCGGTCGGTGGGGAAGGGGGCGCAGGTCGTCCAGGCCGTGGCGAAGCCGACGACGTCCGAACCCGCGAAGGCGAGTGCGGCGGTGAAGCCGGGGCGGCGGACGTCGTTCGCCAGTCGGCCCACGAATCCGGTCGCCTTCTCCTCGTCCTCGTTCCACGGCGGTGCACAGAACGCCTCGACGTAGACGGAGCGCAAGTCGTCGGAGTACGCGCGCAGTTCGGGGCCCCTGAAGATACGGATGGCGCTCATCAGGCAGCGACCGCCTCTGCCGAGACCGGGTGCAAGGACGCGCGCTCCAGCGGTGCCGACGGGTCGATCGACACGTCCAGCGGTGCGGGTTCGGCGTCGGCGCGTACGAGGAGGTCGCCGACGGCGGCGATCATCGCGCCGTTGTCCGTGCACAGCTTCAGCGGCGGCACGCGCAGTTCGATGCCGGCGGCCCGGCATCGTTCCTCGGCCAGGGACCGGACCCGGGAGTTCGCGGCGACCCCGCCGACCACGACCAGCGTTCCCACGCCGTACTCCTTGCAGGCCGCCACCGCCTTGCGGGTCAGCACGTCGGCGACCGCCTCCTGGAGCGAGGCCGCACCGTCGGCCACCGGCAGTTCCCGGCCGTCGCCCGCGTGCCCCTCGGCCCACCGGGCGGCGGCCGTCTTCAACCCCGAGAAGGAGAAGTCGTACGACCCCGGCAGCGGACGGGGGAAGGGGACAGCGCGCGGATCCCCCACGCGCGCTGCCCGGTCGATGGCAGGGCCGCCCGGATACGGCAGCCCGAAGACCCGTGCGACCTTGTCGAAGCACTCTCCGGCGGCGTCGTCGAGGGTGTCGCCCAGGTGGACGATCGGATCGCGGGCCAGGTCGCGGACGAGGAGGAGCGAGGTGTGCCCGCCGGAGACGATCAGCACCATGCAGGGGTCGGGCAGCGGGCCGTGTTCGAGCGTGTCGGCGGCGACATGCCCGGCGAGATGGTGGACGCCGTACAGCGGCACTCCCAGGGCGTAGGCGATCCCCTTGGCCCCGGCCAGGCCCACCTGCAGCGCGCCGGACAGGCCCGGCCCGGTGGTGACGGCGACCGCCCCGATGTCGGACAGCCGCAGACCGGCCCCCTCCAGCGCCTCCCCGATCACCGGGCGCAGCGCGTGCAGGTGTGCCCGGGAGGCGATCTCGGGCACCACCCCGCCGAAACGCGCGTGCTCGTCCATGCTCGACGCCACCGCATGGCCCAGCAGTCGCCCGTCCCGTACCAGCCCCGCACCGGTCTCGTCGCACGACGACTCGATGCCGAGCACGATCGGAGAACCCATCGCCCACCCTTCCCGCCCTGCATAAGTTATTGCAAGCAGTGTGCAATAAGGCGGCCGGGATGTGAACCCGAGCAGAGAGGCGCAGGCCGCCGGCTCGAAGCGTGCGGCCGGGATGTCCGTGATCGTGGCGCGCGGGCCGCGGACGCTCGACGGGGTGCGGGCGGCGTCCGAGCCCAGGGGGTCGTCGACCGGATCGGCGAGCGACCCCACCTGCCCACTTTTGAAGATGCCGACCGAATGCTGACCCGAGTTTTGCTGCGTATGGATATTACCTGCAAACTTATTGCAGCAAGCTGGAGGGTGTGGCTGAAAACAATCAATCGAGATGGCATCGCATCCGCACGTCGATGACCCGCAAGGAGTGGGCGAGCCTCGGCGGGATGGCCGCGTTCATCCTCGCGCTGCACGTCGTCGGGTGGTTCATCCTCGTGGTGGTCGTCGCGCCCGAGCACTACAGCCTGGGCGCCAAGACCTTCGGCATCGGCATCGGCGTCACCGCCTACACGCTCGGCATGCGGCACGCCTTCGACGCCGACCACATCGCGGCGATCGACAACACCACCCGAAAACTGATGAACGAGGGGCAGCGCCCGCTGTCGGTCGGCTTCTGGTTCTCCCTCGGCCACTCCACCATCGTCTTCGCGCTCGCCTTCCTGCTCTCCCTGGGCGTCAAGACGCTGGCGGGCCCGGTCGAGAACGACGACTCCACGCTGCACAGCATCACCGGCTGGATCGGCACCACCGTCTCCGGGACGTTCCTCTGCGTCATCGCGATCGTCAACCTGGTGATCATGGCCGGGATCTGGAAGGTCTTCCGCGAGATGCGCTCGGGCCGCTTCGACGAGGCCGCCCTGGAGGAGCAGCTCAACAAGCGGGGCTTCATGAACCGCCTCCTCGGCCGGCTGATGAAGTCGATCACCAAGCCCTGGCAGATGTACCCGCTGGGCGTCCTCTTCGGCCTCGGCTTCGACACGGCCACGGAGATCGCGCTCCTCGTCCTGGCCGGTTCGGGCGCGGCCTCCGGCCTGCCCTGGTACGCGATCCTGTGCCTGCCGATCCTGTTCGCCGCGGGCATGTCGCTGCTCGACACCATCGACGGCTCGTTCATGAACTTCGCCTACGGCTGGGCGTTCTCGAAGCCGGTCCGCAAGGTTTACTACAACCTGACCATCACCGGCCTGTCGGTGGCCGTCGCGCTCATCATCGGCACGGTCGAGCTGTTGGGGTTGGTCGCCGAGAAGGCGGGTCTGCACGGCGCCTTCTGGGACTGGGTGTCCGGCCTCGACCTCAACATCATCGGCTACGTCATCGTCGTCCTGTTCTTCGCCACCTGGGCCGTCGCCCTGCTGGTGTGGAAGGTCGGCCGGATCGAGGAGAAGTGGACGGCGGGCCTGGCCCGGCCGGCCTCCGCCGACCAGGGCGCCGTCGAATAGAACCGGCTGCGGGCCGCGTCCCGGACCCGGCCGACCGGGACCTCGAGGCCACTATTGCAACATGTTCGCAATAACCTATACATTGCAATAGTGCGGGGCGCCGTAAGCCTGACAGCGTCCGTTCCATGGGCGGCGCCCCGCACTCGCTCGCCTCTCATTCACCGCAGTCGGCGCACCGGCCGTAGACGAGCAGTGATCCCGAGGCGTCGGGCCGCAGCCCTGTCAACTCCTCGATCCTCCCCACGGCTTCGGTCAGGTGAGCACTCGCCAGGGCCGCGACGTGCCCGCACCGCTGGCACACCGCGTGGTGATGGGGTGCGCCGGTGATGCCGTAGCGCGTCGCGCGGGGTCCGCGCGCCGCGTGGGTCAGGCCGTTCGCCGTCAGGACCTCCAGCGTGCGGTAGACCGTCGTGGGGTGGACGTGGCCGCCGGCCCGGGTGAGTCGATCGCATGCTTCCGCGATGG
Organism: Streptomyces sp. NPDC001027; assembly: GCF_040299045.1. NCBI lineage: Bacteria > Bacillati > Actinomycetota > Actinomycetes > Kitasatosporales > Streptomycetaceae > Streptomyces > Streptomyces sp. NPDC001027. Next base: position 23,586 of record NZ_JBEPBI010000009.1, on the reverse strand, counting down.
AGAGGTGGAGCTCGGACGTGGACAGCAGGGACAGGACGTGCAGTCGGCCCGGGGTGCAGCGCAGTCCGTGCCGACGCAGGAGTGCGCGCGCGTCCGGCTGTGCCGTCTGGTCGTGGTGCGCCAACTGTGGTTTCCCGCTCACGGTGTTGCCTCTCCCCTGAGTCCTGCAGGCTGTTGCGAACGTATTGCAACAGGAGAAGGTTCCCGGACGGCCGAGTTCGCGCCCCGTCGCGACACGTCCGAAGTCCTAGGTCCAATGCCTGATCGGCAAGATGTCGCTCTTGCTGTTAGCGTTCAGCTGCATACCACTCGCAATAACGTCGGAGGACGTTGGACATGGCGGTTTACACGCTCCCGGAGCTTCCGTACGACTACGCGGCGCTCGAACCGGTCATCAACCCGCAGATCGTCGAACTGCACCACGACAAGCACCACGCGGCGTACGTCAAGGGCGCGAACGACACCCTGGAGCAGCTGGCGGAGGCCCGGGACAAGGAGCAGTGGGGCTCGATCAACGGCCTGGAGAAGAACCTGGCCTTCCACCTCTCCGGCCACATCCTGCACAGCATCTACTGGCACAACATGACCGGTGACGGCGGCGGTGAGCCCCTCGCGGCGGACGGCGTCGGCGACCTGGCCGACGCGATCACCGAGTCCTTCGGCTCGTTCGCCGGCTTCAAGGCACAGCTGACCAAGGCGTCCGCGACGACGCAGGGTTCCGGTTGGGGCGTCCTCGCCTACGAGCCGCTCAGCGGCCGGCTGATCGTCGAGCAGGTCTACGACCACCAGGGCAACGTCGGCCAGGGCTCGACGCCGATCCTGGTCTTCGACGCCTGGGAGCACGCCTTCTACCTCCAGTACAAGAACCAGAAGGTCGACTTCATCGACGCGATGTGGGCGGTCGTCAACTGGCAGGACGTGGCCCGGCGTTACGCCGCCGCCAAGGAGCGCGGCGACAGCCTGCTGCTCGCGCCCTGAAGACAGGCGACGCCGTGACGCCGTAGCCGCGTCCGCGTCGCAACAGACGTCCTGCTCGTGATCGTCTTCTCAACCTTCACTTGCAGGCGGCACAACAGAGGGCTCCCGCGAGGACATGACTCGCGGGAGCCCTTCTGCCGTGTGAGGACCCTGGTCGGCCGGCGTGCCCCAGTCGACCGTGCGGTCGCACCAGCGGTGCAGGAGTGCCCGGTCGTGGCCGACGGCGAGCAGGCCGGCGCCGGTGGTGCGGCGGTAGTCCTCGACCTCGCACGGTCCGGGTGGAGCGCCGTCGCGTGCCGTACGACCGCCAGACGGGCGGGGAAGGAACGGGAGGTGCCGGGGATTCCGGCGCGTCACATGTCACTGAACTTCACCCTTGGATCGAACAGACCGTAGAACAGGTCCGCGAGCAGGTTGCCGACCAGCACGGCGGCGGTGGCCAGGGCCGTCAGGGCGGCGAGCCCGGTCAGCACGACCGCCGTGATGGCGGCACCTCGTGTTCGGCGGGTCGTCATCAGTGCCTCACACCCTTGCTGCGCATGAACCGCCCTTGCGAATAACTTGCGACAAGGGCTACCCGGCGAGGTCCCGCAGCAGTCCACACCCCGGGGAACGCGGTCCGGCTTCCGCAGGCAACCCCGGAGGGCGATGCTCCCTCATACCAGTCGAACCGCCGGGATACTCGGAGAGGAGCGTTCCTTGGCCCGTCAGTGGTCCCGCAGGAAGTTCGTGGTCTACTCGCTCGCGGCATCCACGCTGACCGTCGCCGCGCCGCTCGGCTGTGACGCGGGGCCGGCGGAAGGCGTCGAGCCCGCCGCGACCGCGTCGCGCCGGCCGTCCGGCGTCCTGGTGACCGGCGCCGACGAGGAGATGCTGGTCCTCGAAGTCACCGAAGCCAACAGGGTCGTCGTACGGCTGCCGCGCGTCGAGGTCGGGCAGGGCGTCACCACCGCGGTGGCCATGATGATCGCCGAGGAGCTGGACGCCCGGCTCGCCGACGTCGACATCCCGCTCGCCGACGCCCGCGCCAAGGGCAACCAGTTCACGGGCGGTTCGAGCTCGGTGAGGTCGCTGTACGGTCCGGCCCGTGAGCTGGCCGCCCTGGCGCGGGCCAAGCTGGTGACCGCGGCGGCCCGGCGCTGGAACCTCCCCGCGCGCTCACTGCGCACCCGCGACACGAAGGTGGTCGCGCCGGACGGGCGTTCGGCCACCTTCGGTTCACTGACCGCGAGCGCCGCCCGGATCACCCGGCCGTCCGTGTCGAGCAAACCCAAGCCCGCCTCCCGGCACCGGCTGATCGGGCGGCCGACGACCCGGATCGACGCCCGGGACATCGTCACCGGCAAGGCCGAGTACGCCGGGGACCTGGCGGTGGCCGGAGCCAAGCCGACCGTGGTGGCCCGGCCGCCGACGCTGGGCGGGAAGCTCCTCTCGGTCGACTCCCGGGCCGCACGCGCGATGCCGGGCGTCCATGCCGTCGTCAGGATCGCCGGCGGGGTCGCCGTGGTGGCGGAGTCCTTCCACCACGCCTTCCAGGCGAGGGACGCCCTGCGGATCACCTGGGCGCCGGGTCCGCTCGTGTCGCTCTCCGACGCCGCGATCCGCTCGCGGCTGCGCGCCGCCGTCCCGCGACTCGGCAACCCGCCGCGCGGATCGGTGCAGACGGAGGGCGAGTTCGAGTTCGCCTTCGTCAGCCACGCCCCCATGGAGGTGCTGACGGCGGTGGCGGACGTGCGTGCCGGTCACGCCGAGATCTGGTTCTCCTCGCAGACGCCGATGGACGCGCGCGAGAGCATCGCCTCGGCGGTCGGGCTGCCCGCTGCGAAGGTGAAGGTCCATGTCGTCCGAGGCGGCGGCTCCTTCGGCCGGCGGCTGAACCACGACGCCGCGATCGAGGCGGCCCTCATCTCGAAGGCGGCGGGCCGGCCGGTCAAGCTGATGTGGAGCCGCGCCGACGACATCCGGCACGGCCGGATGCGCCCGGCCAGCCACCACCGGATCCGGGCCAGCCGCATACAGGGCCGGGTGGTGGCGTTCGCCCACGCGATGGCCTCGGTGAGCGAGTCGCACCCAGGGCGGGGCCTTTCCGCTCAGGGACACGTCGGCGACGGCGGGACGCAGGCGCTCACCCCTGCTTCCGGCCCGCTGCCCAGCGACAGCGGGCTGTACAACTTCGGCCGTGTGTCCGGGGATTCGGGATCGGTGGGACTGGCGATACCCCTCGGCGCCTGGCGGTCGGTGGACTCGGGGACGATGCGGACCGCGGAAGAGATCATCGTCGACGAGGTCGCGAGGAGCCTCGGCAAGGACCCGGTCGCCTTCCGGCGCGCCACACTCAGGAACAAGGCCGTCAAAGCCGTGCTCGACAAGGTCGCGGCCGCAGGTGACTGGGGCCGGACCCTGCCCGCCGGCCAGGCGCAGGGCGTCGCCGTCCACGAGGAGTACGGCTCCTGCGTGGCCTGCCTGGTCGAGATCGACGCCACCGACCCGAAGAACCCCCGGGTGACCAAGGTGGTGATGGCGGCCGACGTCGGCACGGCCGTCAATCCGCGCGGCCTCGAGGCCCAGCTCATGGGCGCCGCGATCGACGGCATCTCCACCGTCCTGCGGGCCGGTCTGCACATCGACCGGGGCGCCGTCCGCGAGAGCAGCTACGCCGACTTCCACTACGCCCGCCAGCGGCACGCCCCGTTGCGCTTCGAGGCGCACATCATGCCCTCCCGGCGGGAGCCGGGCGGGGCGGGCGAACTCGGCGTCCCGGCCGCGGCGGGCGCCGTCGCCAACGCCTATGCCCGGGCGACCGGTTCCAGGCCCCGCCGCTTCCCGCTCGACTTCTGACCCGACCTCAGAGAAGGTGCTGATGCCGTCCTACTCCTTCGTCCTCAACGGGAAGCCGGTCACGGTCGAGGCCTCGTCCGACATGCCGGTGCTCTGGGTCCTGCGCGACATGCTCGACGTCACGGGGCCCAAGTACGGCTGCGGCGTGGGCGTCTGCCGCGCCTGTACGAGCCATCTCGACGGCGAGGAGATCCAGCCCTGCGTCGTACGGGTCGCGGACTGCGCGGGCCGTGAGGTCACCACGATCGAAGGCCTCGCCGACGGCGACAAGCTGCATCCCGTGCAGCAGGCATGGCTCGACGGCGATGTCGCGCAGTGCGGCTTCTGCCAGCCTGGCCAGATCATGGCCACGGTGGCCCTGCTGAAGAGGACGCCCCAGCCGACGGACGCCGACATCGACCGTATCGAGAACGTCTGCCGCTGCGGCACCTACTCCCGGATCCGCGAAGCGATCAAGAAGGCCGCGGCGAACGGCTGACGGACGGCCGTGGTGCACTGCGGCGGACGGCCGTGGCGGACGGCTGACCGTCGGTCACGGTGTCATGCGTCGTCCCTGCCGTTTCCCCCGACGGTCCGGGGACGTGGGCCCCCGGTGTCGCGGTGTCGCGGCCGGGACGATCCGCTCGGAGGCGGTCGCTTACGCTGGTCTCCCTGTCGCCGGCGGAAAGGCGCAGGCTGCGGCGGCGCAGGCTCGCCGTCCGTCCGAGGGGAGGTGTCGGCGTGGCAGTCGCCGGAGGCCGGTCGACCAAGCGGCTCCAGCGGGGAACCCTCTCCCAGGGGCTCATCGTGGCGACCGCGCTGAGGATCCTCGACGAGGACGGGCCGGACGCGCTGACCTTCCAGCGGCTCGGCAAGGAACTGTCCTCCTCCGCGACCGCGGTCTACCGCCACTTCGCGAACCGCGACCACATCATGGTCGCCGTCGCCGAGGAGCTCGACAGGATGTCCCTGGACGGGTACGAGCCGCACGCGTCGTGGACGGAGTCGCTGCGGGACCTGGCGATCCGCGCCTGGAACACCTCTCTGGAACACCCGGCGGCGGCCGCGCTCTGCATGGGCAGAGTCACCCGAGGCGTTCACGAGCTGCGTGCCGTCGACGCCGTCCTGGAGGCGTTCCACCTCGGCGGCTGGCGCGGCCGGGCCGCCGTCCTGCACTACCAGGCGTTCTCGAACTTCATCCTCGCCATGGCGAGCAACAACGCCTGGCGGCTCGTCAACCAGCGGTTCGGCGCCGAGTCGAACTGGGTGCAGGAGTACCAGCCGACGGATCCCGCCCTCTACCCCTACGCCGAGGCGGCGAAGGAACACCTGCGCAGGATCGACATGACCGACGTCTTCCGCCATCAGACGGACATCCTCCTCGCCGCCCTCGAGGCGGAGGCGGCGACCCTCCCGCGCGACTGACGCGCTGACGCGAGCGGCGCGACCCGCCCGACCGGCGCGGGGCCGCCCCGCCACCTGCCCCGGGAAACAGAGCGGCCGCCCGCGACGCCGCACGGCCGACATACGGACGGCCGGGGGACGGATTCGGAGCGTGATGCGCATCGGTGTGCACCGAGATAGTTAACGCTATTGACTACGTCGTTCACTAGGCGGCATTCTCTGCACACCGAGTGCTCCACGGCTCGCTTGCACACCGAGCCGCAGAGGACCGCGCGCACCGCCCTCGCCCTGAACTGCTCGCGCTCGTCCCGCCCGATCCCGACCTGCGCAGAGCCCTGAATCTCTCCAGGAGCACCCATGCGCCCCACCCGTGTTCGTGCGGTCCCCGTGACTGCAGCAGTCGCCATGACGGCCGTGCTCGCCGGCTGCACCACCACGGGATCGACGTCCGGAGACACGAGCAGCAGCGGCGGCGCCGCGACCGCCACGAAGATCCGGACGACGATCGACGTGCCGGCCGGCTTCGACCCGGCCAAGGCCCTGTCCCTGCCGGACTACCTGCTCGCCCGGGACAGCTACGACACCCTCGTGCGCAAGGACGACGGCGGTCTCGTCGGCGGTCTCGCCACCCAGTGGAAGAGCACGCCGACCTCGGCCACGTTCACCCTGCGCACCGACGCGACCTGCGCCGACGGGACGCCGATCACGCCGACGGTCGTCAAGGGCTCCCTCGACCGCTACCTCGACCCGAAGACGGCGGCGCCCGACCTCCCCACCGTCTTCGGCCCCGGCAACACGGTGAAGGTGAGCGCCGACGACGCGGCGCGGACGGTGACGATCACGCTGGCCAGGCCGTGGAGCGACATGGTCACCGGCCTGTCGGTCGCGAGCACGGGCATCGTCTGCCCGGCGGGACTCAAGGACCTCAAGGCCCTTGCCGCGGGCAAGGCCAAGGGCTCCCAGTCCGGCCCGTACCTTCTGCAGAAGTCCCAGTCCGGCGTCTCGTACACGTACACGCTCCGCCCGGACTACAAGGCCTGGCCGGCCTGGCGCACGAAGATCCCCGGCAAGGTCGCCGCGACGCTGGAGTACCTCGTCTCGCCCGACCCGACGGCGACCGGCAACCTCGTGACGAGCGGTCAGCTCGACATCGGCAAGATCGACGCCTCGGGCATCCCGCGCTTCGACGGCGTGGACGGCCGCACCGTGAGCGTCAGCCGGTTCTCCGACTTCTACCTGCTCTTCAACGAACGACCCGGCACCGTCTTCGCCGACGTCGCCGCCCGCCGGGCGGTCGCCCAGGCCGTCGACCGCGCCGCCTTCGCCAAGGTCGCCTCCAGGGACACCGGCGAACCGTCGACGATGTTCGTGCAGAAGGCCACCCCCTGCAACGACCCGGGCGCCTCCTTCCTCGTGCCGACGGACAAGGCCGCGGCGGCCGACGTGCTCAAGGGCAAGAAGATCCGCATCGTCGGCCCCCAGGTCGTCGGGCCGGCCGGCGCCGGAAACCAGTACGTCCAGGAGGCGCTGCGGGCCGCGGGCGCGGACGTCACCCTCGCCAACGTCGACGTCGGCTCGTGGGTCGGGACCGTGTTCGGCAAGCCCGACGCCTGGGACGTCACGGTCTTCGCCGACCTCAACTTCCTCGGCAGCGTGGCCAACCCGCTCGCCCACTTCGTGGGTCCGACCGTCCAGGAAGGCGGCGGCAACCTCGGCGCGGTGAAGAACCCCGTGGTGGACAAGGCCTTCGCCCAGGGCGCCGCAGCGACGACCGAGCAGGCCCGCTGCGCCGCGTACCAGACGGCCGCCAAGGCCCTGATCTCGCAGGCGGACGCGGTGCCGCTGGTCAACGACCCGTTCATCTACGCGCTCCGCAAGGGGTTCAGCGCCCGGATGCTCGGCGGCTCGCTCGACGACCCCATCCTGCGCGTCACCGGCTGACGGGCGGGCCGCCCGCACGCGGCGCAGCACCACGCGGCCGGACCGGGCCGCCCGGGGCGAAGACCCCGCGCGGTCCGGCGTCCCGCACCGAGACCCTCGACCTCTCCGACTCTCCGACAGGAGTCCCCTGGTGATCGACCCATTCAGCACCGCCCAGCAGATCGCCGACCTCGTGCGCACGAAGGAGGTCAGCCCGGTGGAGGTGGCCGAGACCTACCTCGACCGCATCGAGCGGATCAACCCGGTCGTCAACGCCGTCGTCTGGCTCGACGCCGACGCCGTGCGCGCGGCGGCCGTCCGGGCCGAACGGGCGGTGCTGCGCGGTGAACCGCTCGGCCCGCTGCACGGCGTGCCCGTCCCCATCAAGGACCTCAACTCCGTCGCGGGACAACCCAACACGATGTCCTCACTGGCGATCCGGGACACCCCGCAGACGGTCACCGACCCCGACGTCCAGCTCCTCCTCGACGCCGGAGCGATCCCCCTCGGCCGGACCAACTCGCCGGAGTTCGGCGCGCTGACCGTCTCCGAGAACGCCCGGCACGGCAAGACGCGCAACCCGTGGAACCCGGCGCACACCTCCGGCGGGTCCAGCGGCGGCGCCTCGGCGGCCGTCGCGGCCGGACTCGCCCCGGTGGCGCACGCCTCCGACGGCGGCGGATCGATCCGCGTCCCGGCGTCCGTCACCGGTCTCGTGGGCCTCAAGCCGAGCCGGGGACGCGTGCCCGCGTTCGTGCGGGGCTGGGAGCACTCGACGACCGAGGGCGCGATCACCCGCACCGTCCACGACGCGGCCCTCATGCTCGACGTCATGGGCCGTGCAGACCGGCTCGCCTGGTACAGCGCGCCCGACCCGGGGCGCCCGTACCTGGAGGAGGTGGGCGCCGATCCCGGACGGCTGCGGATCGGCCTGCTCCTCGACGCACCCACCGGGCTGCCCGTCGACGAGGAGTGCCGCACGGCGGCGCTGAAGGCCGCGCAGGCGCTGCGCGACCTCGGGCACGACGTCGTCGAGGCCCGTCCGAAGATGTTCTCGTACGAGGCGATCATGGGCTTCACCTGGACCGTCATCAGCGCCTCCACCTACGCCATCGAGGTCGACGACCCCGAGGCGGTGGACCCCTACATCCGGCGCCGCCGGGAGACCGCCCTCGAGGTCACCGCCGGCGACTACGCCCGGACGGCGGCCCGCCTGCAGGCCGAGTCACGCGACGTCGTCGCCCAGTGGGGCAGGGACTTCGACGTCCTCCTCACCCCGACCACGGCGGTCGTCGCGCCGCCGGTCGGCCCCGTGTACGACGAGGCGAACTCCGACCCGGACGGCCCGCGGCACACCGAGACCCGGATGGTCTCGTTCACCGCGTTCGCCAACATCGCCGGGCTGCCCGCCGTCTCGCTGCCCGTCCACACGACCGCGGACGGCCTGCCGGTCGGCGCGCAACTCGTCGGCGCGCCCTTCGACGAGGCGACTCTGCTGCGGCTCTCGGCCCAGCTCGAACCTCGGTTCCGCTGGTACGAGCGACGCCCGGACGACGCGGCGCTCGCGGGGGCGCTGTGAGCGCCGGGTCCGCGGTCCCGACCGGACCGCTGCCGGCCGCGCCCGGCCGGCGCGTTCCCCGGCCGCGGCTTCGGCTCTGGCCGCGCGGGGGCTGGGCCGGGTTCGCCGTCCGCCGGGCGGGCGGCCTGCTGATGTCCATGCTGCTGCTCGTCCTCGTGACGTTCCTCATCGTGCCCCTGCTGCCAGGGGACCCGGCCCGAGCCATCGCCGGCACCAACTCGTCCCCGGCCACGCTCGCGGCGATTCGCGAACGGCTGGGCCTCGACGAGCCGTTGACGACACGGTTCGTCCACTACCTCGGCGACATCGCGTCCGGACGGCTCGGCACCTCGTTCCGGTTCGACACCCCGGTCGCGGACATCGTCGCGACCCGGTTGCCGTACACCGTCCAGCTCGTCATCCCGGCCGTCCTGCTCTCCCTGGTCATCGCCGTCCCGCTGGGCATGACCGTCGGCGTCCTCACCCGTGACGGACGCCGCCGCCGGCTCGGCGTCGGATTCGGCACGGTCGCGGGCCTTCTCGCGTCCGCGCCGGTCTACGTCGTCGCGACCCTCCTGGTCGTCCTGTTCTCGATCAGCCTCGGGCTGCTGCCGTCCGGCGGCGCCTCGACGCCGAGCGCCCTCGTCCTGCCGATCGCCGCGCTCTGCATCGGCCCGGCCTTCGCCATCGCGCGGGTCGTCCGGCAGGAGACGGCGTCGGTGCTCACCCAGGACTACATGAGGACCGCCCGCGGCCACCGTCTGGGGTCCGTGCGTCTCCACCTGCGCCACGCGCTGCCCAACCTCGTGACGAGCGTCCTCACCCTGAGCGGTCTCGTCCTCACGTCGCTGCTCGGCGGGACGATCATCCTGGAGAACGTCTTCACCTATCCCGGGCTCGGCACCGAGGTCGTCCAGGCGATCATCTACAAGGACTATCCGGTGATCCAGGGCATCATCCTCGTCGTCGGCATGCTCGCCCTGCTCGTCAACCTCCTCGTCGACGTCGTCCTCGGGATCGTCGACCCCCGCACCCTCGAGGGAGGTCGTCGTGGCCACTGACACAAGCGTGCGCCGATGGCTCCGCAATCCGTCGCTGCTGTCCGGCGCCGTCATCCTCGGACTGCTCCTCGTCGTGGCCCTCGTGGCCCCGCCGCTGCTGAGGAGCTCCGCGGAGACCCTCACCGACAACGCCCGCCTCGGCCCCGGCGCCGGCCATCTCCTCGGCACCGACGCCTTCGGCCGCGACGTCCTCGCCCGGGCCCTCGTCGCGACCCGGCTCACCCTGCTCATGGCCGCCGCCGCCACCGCCGCCTCGTTCGTCGTCGGCGTCGCGATCGGCGCGCTGGTCCACCTCGCGCCCGGCTGGCTGCGCGAGACCTGTCTGCGGCTCATCGACTCGGCGGTGGCCTTCCCCTCGCTCGTCCTCGCCCTCGTCATCGCGGCGGTGCTCGGACCGGGCACGGGGTCCGCGATCGTCGCGATCGCCGTCGCCGGCGTCCCCGGGTTCGCGCGGCTGACGGCGAATCTGGCGGCGACCGTCGCGGACAAGGAGTACGTCCTCACCGCGCGCCTGCTCGGCGTTCCCGGCCTGCGCATCCTGGGCCGGCACGTCCTGCCGAACATCAGCGGCCCGCTGCTGGTGCTCCTCGGTTCGAGCTTCACCCTGTCCCTGCTCGACATCAGCAGCCTGTCGTTCGTCGGCCTCGGTGTGCAGAACCCGCAGTACGACTGGGGCCGGCTGCTCAACGAGGCCCTGCCGTCGATCTTCGCCCAGCCGTCGCTCGTCCTCGCCCCGTCGATCATGCTCATCGTCACCGGCGTGGGCGCCATGCTCCTCGGCGACGGCGTGGCCTCGCTCGCCGACCCGCGAACCCGCGGCGCAGCGCCCGCACCGGCCGGCGCCGCGGACGCGGCGGGAGGGGCTGCCCTCGCCGCCCCGGCGCAGAACGGCGAGGCGCCGGACGGCCTGCTGACCGTCGCCGGACTGACCGTGCGGGCCGGCGACCGGACACTCGTCGACGACGTGTCGTTCACCATCGGGGCCGGTCAGATCGTCGGTCTCGTCGGGGAGTCGGGCTCGGGCAAGTCCACCATCGCCATGGCGGTCGCGGGCCTGCTCCCCGAGGGCGTGCGGGCGAACGCCTCCCGCCTCGCCCTCGGCGACCTCGACCTGCTCGCGGCCCCGCAGGCGCGACGCCTCGCGACCGAGATCGGCATCGTCTACCAGGACCCCATCGGCACGTTCAACCCCGCGCTCAGGCTCGGCGCCCAGCTCACCGAGGTGGCCAGGGTCCACCTCGGGAAACCCCGGCGTCAGGCGGCCCGGGACATGGTGCGCGCCCTCGCCGACATCCACGTCACCGAGCCGGAGCGGCGGCTGCGCCAGCACCCGCACGAGCTGAGCGGCGGCATGCTCCAGCGCGCCTCGATCGCCTCCGCGATGACGACGAACCCGCGGCTGCTCATCGCCGACGAGCCGACGACGGCACTCGACGTCACCGTCCAGGCGGAGGTGCTGCGCCAGTTCCGGCGCATCAACCGCGAGCACGGCACGGCGATGCTGTTCATCTCGCACGACATCGGCGTGGTCGGCGTGCTCTGCGACACCGTGCTGGTGCTGCACGGCGGCCGGGTCGTCGACCGGACGACGGGCGCCGACCTGCGCCGGGGGACGGTCACCCATCCCTACACCCGCGCACTGCTCGCCGCGACGCCCGCCGCGGTCGAGGCCGGCGAGACCCTCAGCGCGGTCCGGTGGACGGCCGACGCGCCGTGCGCACAGCTGGACGGAGCGCTGCCCGACGACCTGTCCGACGACCTTTCTGACCGCCTTTCCGGTGACCTTTCCGACGACCTTTCCGACAGAGCCGCGGACCGCCCCCCGGCCGCGGAAGGGAGCCGCTGATGTCCGGCAACGCCATCGCACCGGACCCGCAGGCGGCCGCCCCGCTGCTGCGCGTGGAGGATCTCACCGTCGAGCTCGGCCACGGCGACGCGGCCCGCAGGGTGCTCAAGGGGGTCTCGTTCGACATCCCCCGGGGCAGCACCCTCGCCCTCGTCGGCGAGTCGGGGTCCGGCAAGACGACGCTCGCGCGGACCCTCGTCGGCGTCCACAGGCCGTCGAGCGGCCGGATCCTCGTGGACGGCGCCCCGCTGCGCACCTCGCGCGGGCGGGCGGGAGCCGCGACGGTCCAGATGATTCCGCAGGACCCGTACTCCTCGTTCGACCCGCGGCGCACCGTCGCGCAGTCGCTCGCCGAGGCACTCGACCCGGTCCGGGCCAGGGTCGGACCGGTCCGGACCCGGATCGCCGAGCTGCTCGTCCAGGTGAGCCTCGACCCGGACGCCATGGACCGCTACCCGCACGAGTTCTCCGGCGGCCAGCGGCAGCGGCTGGCCATCGCACGGGCCCTCGCGCCGCGTCCCCGGTTCGTCATCGCCGACGAGATCACCTCGGCGCTCGACCTGACGACCCAGGCCGAGATTCTCAACCTGCTCGCCGATCTGCGCCGACGGCTGTCGCTGACGATGCTGTTCATCTCGCACGACCTGGCCGTCGTCCGGCACGTCAGCGACACGGTCGCGGTCCTGCTGCACGGGGACCTCGTCGAGCTCGGTCCGACGGCGGCGACCTTCGCGGGGCCGAGCCACCCGTACACCGCCCGACTCCTGGCGTCCGTCCCGGGCGACCCGAGGTTCCGCCTCGACGACGAGCCCGCCACTGCGTGAGCCGACCGCGCACGGCACGGCTTCCGGCCCGCCGCCCGGCCCCCGCCGGTCGGCGGGCCGCCCGGCCCCGTGGCCCCGCACGGTTGTGGGGTGAGTGCTCGAGGCCGGCTTCCATGTGACAGGCGCGACCGGGGTGACCGATAGTGGACGCAGGGGGCTTCTCCCAGGATTCCGGAGCAGCCATGGCGACCCATGCCCGGCCGACGGGACGACCCCGGCTGACCGCCGCCGAGTTCGACGCGCTGTACCGGCGCGTGGCCTCGCGCGCCGCCTGGGCCGAGGGCGACCGGGGCGCTCTGTCGGCCCTCACTCCCGCCCGTGTGCTGGCCGCCAACCGCGAGGTGCGCGCCGGCCGGTCGGTCACGATGGCCGCGCCGGTGCAGACCGCGCCCGGCCCCGACGATCCGGAGCCCGCGAGGCACCGGATGCGCGCCTGGCCACGAGAGCCCGGCGACGCCGCGAGCGGACTCCACTTCGCCATGGACAGCGTCGCCATGAACGTGCACGGGGACGCAGACAGTCATGTCGACGCCCTGTGCCATGTGATCTACGACGGCACGCTCCACGGCGGCGTGAGCGCGGACACCGTCACCGCGGACGGCGCGGGCGCGCTCTCGATCGAGACGGCTCACGACGGGATCGTCGGACGCGGTGTGCTGCTGGACGTCCCCCGGCTGCACGGCGTGCCGTGGCTCGAACCGGGCGAGCACGTGAGCGCCGACGACCTCGGTGCGGCGGAGGCCGCCCAGCATGTCCGCGTGGGCGAGGGCGACCTCCTGTTCGTTCGTGTCGGGCATCGCCGGCGCCGTGCCGAACTGGGGGCGTGGCACGCGGCGGACGCGCGGGCGGGACTGCATCCGACCGCGCTGGAGTTCCTGGCGGACCGCCGGGTGTCGGTGCTCGGCAGCGACGGGAACAACGACACCGCCCCGAGCTGCACCGAGGGCGTCGACTTCCCCGTGCATGTGCTCGCGATCCACGCCATGGGCCTCCACCTGCTGGACTACCTGCAGTTCGAGGACCTGGCGCAGGTCTGCGAGGAGGAGGGGCGCTGGTCGTTCCTGTGCGTCGTCGCTCCGCTGAGGCTGCCGCACGCCACCGGCTCACCGGTCAACCCGATCGCCGTTCTCTGAGTCGTCCCGGGCGGGAAGGGCGCATGGCCGGCCTCCTTCGAGTCGCCGACCCCGCCGGCGCCCGATAGCGTCGAAAAAGGCATGAATGTTCCTGTCGCCCTGGTGGGCGCTCTGCGAACGGGATGTCCTCATGGTCGACGACCGCCACTACGACGTCATCATCATCGGCACGGGCGCGGGCGGCGGCACGCTCGCCCACCGGCTGGCCCCCACCGGCAAGCGGATCCTGATCCTGGAACGCGGCGGCTATCTGCCGAGGGAACGGGACAACTGGGATTCCACCGCCGTCTTCGTCAAGGGGAAGTACCGCGCACCGGAGTTCTGGTGCGACAAGCACGGCGACGAGTTCCCCCCGGAGGTCAACTACTACGTCGGGGGCAACACCAAGTTCTACGGTGCCGCGCTCTTCCGGCTCCGGCCCGAGGACTTCGGCGAGATACGTCACCACGGCGGCGTCTCACCGGCCTGGCCGATCGGTTACGAGGACCTGGAGCCCTACTACACCCAGGCCGAGCAGCTCTACCTGGTGCACGGGCGCCACGGCGAGGACCCGACCGAGGGGCCGGCCGGCGGCCAGTACCCGTACCCCCCGGTCGAGCACGAGCCGCGCATCCAGCAGCTCAGCGACGACCTGGAGAAGAGGGGAATGCACCCCTTCCACCTGCCCATCGGCGTGAACCTCACCCAGGACGATCACGGCGGGGCCACCCGTTCCAGCGTCTGCATCCGCTGCGACCGGGTCGACGGCTTCCCGTGCCTGATGGGAGCCAAGTCCGACGCCCAGGTCATCTGCGTCGACCCGGCGCTGCGGCACGACAACGTCACGATGGTGACGGGCGCGCGTGTGCGGCGCCTGGAGACCGATCCGACCGGACGCAACGTCACCGGCACCGTCGCCGAGTTCGAGGACGGAACGACCGAGTCGTTCGGCGCGGACATCGTGGTCGTCGCCTGTGGCGCGGTCAACTCCGCGGCCCTGCTGCTGCGTTCGGCCAACGACAGACATCCCGGCGGTCTGGCCAACAGCTCGGACGTCGTGGGACGCCACTACATGCGGCACAACAACCAGGCGCTGATGGCGGTGTCCAGGGAGCCGAACCCCACCAGGTTCCAGAAGACCCTGGCCCTGCACGACTGGTATCTGGGCGCGGACGACTGGGAGTATCCGCTCGGCGGCATCCAGATGCTCGGCAAGTCGGACGCCGACCAGATCCACGGCGAGGCCCCGCGCTGGGCCGGCGCGGTCGCGCCGGACATGCCGTTCGAGATGCTCGCCCACCACGCGGTCGACTTCTGGCTGTGCGGGGAGGACCTGCCGTTGCCGGAGAGCCGTGTCACCCTCGACCGGGACGACCGCATCCACCTGGCCCTCGACGAGAAGAACAACATCGCCGGACTGAACCGCCTGCGTCACAAGCTGCAGGGCATGCTCGGGCGCCTGGGCATGCACGAGGACCGTCTGCTGTCGCACAGCATCTACCTGCACAAGGGCATGCCGATCGGAGCCACCGCGCACCAGGCCGGCACCGTGCGGTTCGGCGAGGATCCGAGGAGTTCGGCCCTCGACGTCCACTGCAAGGCTCACGACCTCGACAATCTGTACGTCGTGGACACCGCCTTCTTCCCGAGCATCGGCGCGGTGAACCCGTCGCTGACCGCCATGGCGAACGCCCTGCGGGTCGGCGACCACATCGCCGCGCGGCTGGGCTGACGGGGACGACGCCCGGCCGGTCCGTCCGTGCGAGGACCGGCCGGACGTCGTCAGGGGCCGTCGCCGGGGGTTTTGGCGGCACCGGTGTCGGCTTCGGTGAGCGGCTCCAGTTCGCCCATGGTGTCGAGCCGGTAGAGCACCGCCAGCGCCGGGCCGACGAGCACGACGGCGATGGCCGTGACGATGCCCAGCCAGCGCAGGGTGTGGGAGGCGCCCGCCCCCTGCGCCACCGTCAGCGACGTGGGCAGCAGATACGGGCGTTGTGCGAGGCCCCAGGCGCCGACGATCAGGGCGACGCTCGCCACCGACGTGTACCGGGACCAGCCGTAGGACCTGCGCAGCAGAAGCAGCACGGTGGTCAGACCGCACACCGCGGCCGCCGCGACCAGCAGCAGTCCCGCGCCCCCGGTGAGGCCGTCCCAGACGTACCGGGCGTCGTGGTGGGTGACGGGCAGGCCGATGAGCGCGAGGACGACGACGGCGGCGAAGGCGGTCGTCGCGCGCAGCCGGAAGTATCCGACGAGGTCGTCGGCGTCGAACCGCAGCGCGTCGGAGCACAGGAACACCGCCCCGAGGAACGCCGTCGCGGCGACCGCCAGCAGACCCGTCAGGACCGAGGTCGGATTGGCCCAGGCGTCCGCCGTGGCGGTCGTGCCGACCGCGACCCGGCCCGAGGCGACGGCGCCGAGCGCCGCTCCGAAGAAGAACGGCGTGAGCAGCGACGACACGGCGAACGTCGCGCCGAAGACGCGTCGTTGGGCCAGTCGGCGGGTCGGTTTGCGCAGGGCGAATCCGGCGCCCCGGAGCACCAGGCCGACGCAGGCGAGGGCGAGCGGCAGCCACAGGGCGCTGAAGACGGCCTGGAACATCGTCGGAAAGCCGGTCCACATGATGACCAGGACGAAGATCAACCAGACGTTGTTGGCCTCCCAGACGGGCGCCATGGCATGGTCGATGAGCCACCGGGGCCGTCGGCCGCGGTCCGTGCCGCCCGCCAGCAGGTCCCAGAAGCCGGCGCCGTAGTCGGTGCCCCCGGCGCAGGCGTAGGCGGCGATCGCGATCACCATGACCCAGGCGACGAGGTCGGCCATCATGACGCACCGCCCGTGGAGCGGTCCGACCCCTCGCCGGGCAGGGCCCGGGCGGCCGCGGCCGCGGCCGTGGGCTCGGGTTCGCTCGGGCCGTAGGGCGTGCCGGTCTCCGGGGCCGAGACGGCTCCCGCGGCGGCCCGCCCCTCGTCCGCGCGACGCCAGCCGGTCCGCATCTTCAGGACGACCGCGAGGAACGAGCCGAAGACCGCCGCGTAGACGAGGACGACGATGCCGAGCATCGTCCACAGCGACCCGGCGCCGGTGGAGGTCACCGCTTCCGACACCCTCATGTGGTCGTAGACGATCCAGGGCTGGCGGCCGACCTCCGTGGTGATCCAGCCGCATTCCACCGTCACCAGGCAGGCGGCCCCGGCGACCGCCGCGCAGCGGAAGAACCAGCGGCTGCGGGGGAGGTCGCGGCGCCGCAGCCGGCACCAGCCGTACCAGAGGGCGAGCAGGATCAGCAGGCTGCCGATGGTGACCATGATGTCGAACGCCCAGTGGGCGATGGTGGCCTGCAGGACGGTGGGACGGTCGGCGGCCGCAACCGACGTCAGCCCGGTCACCTCGGTGCTGGGCTTGAACCCGGCGAGGATCGAGTCCAGTTGGGGGATCCGCAGGCCGCCGGAGATCGTCCCGTCGCTGTTCAGCCGACCGAACATGTACTCGGGCACATGGGTGTCCGTCTTCCAGACGAGCTCCGTGGCGGCGAACTTGACCGGCTGCTTGTGGAAGACGGCCCGGGCGGCGGAGTCGCCGAGCACGAACTGCACCGGCGTGAGGATCGCGGCCACCGTGAACGGCAGCGTGAACCCCAGCCGGTGGTAGCGGTCGCGGCGCCCGCGCAGCCAGCCGACCGCGTACACGCCGGCCACCACGTAGCCGGCGGTCAGGAACATCGCCACCACGAAGTGCCAGTACTCCGCGCCGAAGATCGGTGTGAAGATCGCCTGCCGCACGTCCACCTGAACCGGACGGCCCTGGGCGTCCAGGCGGAACCCCTGCGGGGTGTTCATCCAGGAGTTGGCCGCGATGATTCCGAACGCTCCCATCAGGGCCGCCAGCGGCAGCGGCACGGCCAGCCAGAAGTGGGTCCAGGGCCTGAGCCGGCGCCACCCGTAGAGGTAGACCGCGATCAGGACGGCCTCCAGGAAGAACGCCCACGCCTCGACGCCGAATCCCAGGCCGAAGACGTCTCCCCAACGGCCCATCATGCCGGGCCACAGCAGGCCGAACTCGAAGGACAGCACGGTTCCGGTGACGACGCCGACCGCGAACTGCACCGCCATCACCGCCGACCAGCGCCGGGCGAGCGTCAGGGCGACGGGGTCGTCGCGGCGCAGCGCCCGGTGGTGCATGAGCAGGGTGATGAACGGCAGTGCGACGCCGAACGGGACCAGCAGGATGTGCGAGGCCAGGGTGAAGGCCATCAGCTCCCGCGCCGGCAGGAGCTGGGACGGGGTGCTCGCCAGGAGGGCGGCCGCTGTGCTGAGCATGTGCGCCTCGGGGGTCTGCCCCGCAGGCACGCGGGGTGCGGAACGGTCGTCGGACGCAGGGGCCGTCGCAGCCCGGCGTTTCCGACCAAAACATCCTGCGCCGTGTGCGGGACAGAGCGGCACGCCTCACGGCCGCATTCGGCCGGGCACGTCACACGCCTGGGCTACGGGCCGGCGCGACGGGTCTCGTCGCGGTCGCGACCGGTGACGACGCACAGGGATGCCGGCGCCTCCTGTGCAGGCGCCGGCATCCCTGGCGGTGTCGGTGATCTGATTCGGTGTCGGTGTCGGTGTCGGGGTCGGGGTCAGCTCGTCAGGCGGAAGGTGGCGTCGCTGCGTCCCGTCGCGGTGGTGATGGGGTCGAGGCGGAGCTGGTAGGCGTAGTGGCGGATGTAGTGGTCGGGGTGGTTGTAGGACTGGAACGACGACCAGGTCGGGTCGGCGAGGCCGGCGACCTGGCGGAAGGTGGCGTCGGCGGCGAACTGCGCGCTGCCGTCGTTGTAGACCAGCTGGAAGTCGTAGTTGGCGTGACGCAGGAAGTAGCCGGGGAAGTTCACCGACTCGAAGGACACGGTGCCCGTCCCGGCCAGACCCGGCCGCATCCGGAACTTGGCGTCATCGCTGGTGACGTTCTGGTCGATGCGCACGTCCATGTTCGCGTGCCGCACGTACCGGTCCTGGAAGTTGAACGACTGCAGGCGCTGGGCCGGGGTGTTGGGCCAGCGGGCGAGGACACGGCTCTCCTCGGCGGCCGTCAGGTTGAGGATCCAGCCGTGGCGCTTCTTCGTGCCGCCCATGTTGTAGTTTCCCGCAGCCTGCGTCTGGTAGGAGGCGGGGTTGGACGGGTCGGTCGTCAGGACGGGCATGTAGCCGCGGCTGGAGGCGTACTGGTCGAGGTAGAGGCCCCACTTGTTCTGCCCGTTGAACTTCATCCACATCGGGCCCTCGACCATCGCGCCGGTCAGGCCGATGCCGGAGAGGTTGCCGAGGTCGGTCCATGTTCCCAGGATGGAGTTGCTGCCTTCGAGGGTGATCTGTCCGTCGCCGGAGGCCCGCACGTAGCGGTAGTCGCCCACGCCGGCGGGCATCTCGATGATCTGGGTGTCGATGATCTCCTGGGCGCCGGGGCGGTCGATGTAGATCTGCGGGGCGCTGATCGTGTGGAAGTCGCTGGTGCGGGCGTAGAAGATGCGGTGCTTGGTCTTGCCGTTGAAGGGCACGTTCGTCGCCCAGTACAGGACGTAGTCGTTGGTCTGGGGGTCCCAGATCGCCTCGGGGGCCCAGGCGTTGCGGCCGTCGGGGATCGCGCCGGCGACGTTGAGCAGCCACGGCTGCGACCAGGTGACCAGGTCCGTGGACTCCCACACCACCAGGTTCCGGCTGCCGTTGTTGATGGAGGCGTTCCAGTCCTGCCCGCAGCTGATGCACAGGTCGGTCGCGATGATCCAGTACTTGCTGCCGTCGGGGGACCTCACGAGTGCGGGGTCGCGCACCCCCTTGGTGCCGATCGTGGAGCGCAGCACCATGCCGCCGCCGTTGAGGTCGCTCCAGTGCAGGCCGTCCGTGCTGTGCGAGAGATACATCTGCTGGTTGGTCGCCCCCTCACCGATGAAGTGCACCATCAGGTAGCCGGGGTCGGCGGCGGCGGCCTGCTGGGGAGCGGTGAGGGACTGCGAGGTGAAGAAGAGGCCGACGGCGACGAGTATCGCCGCCAGCCGGGTGAGAACCCTTGACATGCGCATTTCCTGTCTGAGTGCGGGTGCCGGGACGGGGGGAAAGCGGAGTGCCGGGCGTGTGACCGGGTCGGTCACGTCGTTCGAAATTACGGACATTGTTCGTAAAGTCGGCAAGAAGTTAGAGCGAGGTAAGAACGGGTGTCAAGAGAGAGGATTCGCGGCGTACGCAGGGGAGACGCGCCGGAGCGTCGCGCATAACGGAAAACGCCCGGCGGAAATCGCCGTGCGCAAATCGTCGGACCGAGGAACGCGTGGGGCGGCGCCCGGGAGCGACCCGAGCGGACCGTCCGGGCTTCGCTCCTGGCACACTGTCGCCCGCGACAGCGACAGATCGGCACGGCGACGGGACAGGTGAGGCTGGGTGCGCTCGCAGGACGCGCGGGAACGGTCGGACGTCGCCGTCGTCATGGCGGCGCGGGCCGGGGACCGAGAGGCCTCGGAACAGCTCGTACGGGACTCTCTGCCGCTGGTCTACAACATCGTCGGGCGGGCCCTGAACGGCCACAGCGACGTCGACGACGTGGTCCAGGAGACGATGATGCGGGTCCTGGACGGGTTGCCCGGGCTGGAGCGACCGGATCGGTTCCGGTCCTGGCTCGTCGCCATCACCGTGCGCCAGATCCGCGACCGGTGGCGCAAGGGGCGGACCTGGCACACCGCGGAGCCTCTGGAGGAGAGCGCCCACGACACGGACCCGCAGGCCGACTTCTCCGACCTGGTGGTGCTCCGGCTCGCGCTGTCGGGCCAGCGGCGCGAAGCGGTCGAGGCGACCCGCTGGCTGGAGGACGAGGAGCGCGAGGTGCTCGCGCTGTGGTGGATGGAGCGCGCCGGCGAGCTGACCCGCGGCGAGCTCTCGGAGGCCTGCGGCCTCGCGCCGCAGCATGCCGCGGTCCGGGTCCAGCGGGTCAAGGAACGGCTGGAGACGGCGCGCGCCGTCGTCCGGGCCGTCACGGCCTCGCCGCGCTGTCCCGACCTCGCCGCCGTGCTCGCCTCCTGGGACGGGCGGCCGTCCGGGCTGTGGCGCAAGCGGCTGGCGCGCCATGTCCGGGACTGCCCGCAGTGCCTGTCGAACTCCTCCGACCTCGTTCCGGCCGAGGGCCTGCTGGCCGGCCTCGCGCTGGTGCCGGCGCCGGTCGCCCTGACGGGACTGGTGCTGGCCAGGGTGCTGGAGGCGAACTCGGCCGGGGCGGCCGGCGGCGCGAGCGCGCGAACCGCGGGCGACGCGAGCCGTGCGGTGGGCGACGCGAGTCGTGCGGCGCGGACGCTCGGCAAGCTGGCCGCCAAGCCCGCGGCGACCGCGGCCGCAGCCGCCGTCACACTCGCGGTCGCCGGAGCCGCCTGGTACGCCACCGCCGGATCGCACGAGCCGGTCCCGCGCCCTGCCGTCGCGGCTCCGCTGTCGCCCGCCGTCTCGTCCGCGCCGGCGTCCCCGAGAACCTCCGCCTCACGGACGCCGACGCCGACATCGAAGCCGACGCCGACGACGCGGGCGTCCGCGGCGGCTCCGACCGCGACGGCCGCGACGCGGATCTCGGGGCGGCATGCCCTGCGGTCGGTCGACGACCGGGGCGGCTACGTGAGCCGGTCCGGCCGGTTCGGCGTCCTGAGTCCCGTCGGGGCGACCAGCTCCGCCGCTGTCCGCCGGGCGGCCGCCTTCACGTTCGTTCCCGGCCTGGCCGACCCCCGCTGCTACTCGCTCAGGGACGCCGAGGGCAGGTATGTGCGGCACTACGCGTTCCGCATCCGGCTGGACGCCGACGACGGATCCGCCATCTTCCGGAAGGACGCCACCTTCTGCCCCCGTTCCGGTTCCACGGCCGGTTCGGTCTCCCTGGAGTCGTACAACTACCCCGGCCGCTACCTGCGCCACCGCGACGACCTCCAGCTGTGGCTCGATCCTTCCGAGAACACGGTCGCGTACCGGGCGAGCCGCTCGTTCGTCGTGGTGCAGCCCTGGATCTGACGCCGAACTGCCTTGCCGTGAGGACTCCGTGACGCTGCGTCAGTCGAGCGGGGACACGTCAGGGGCTGTTCGACCTATCTGACATTGTTCGCAAAGGGTCCAGCGGCGACGGCACCCACCGTGAAAACACCGTCGACAAGACGGAGTTCGGCGCCGACGGCCTGATCGAGAAGGTCGTCCCCACGCCGAGCGGCATCGACCCGGTCTCCGCCGGCCCCTACCAGGACAGCGCTGCCTTTCGCGCCCGACAGTTCCCTCACGCCGGTCGGCCCCTGGGCCTGACCGCGCCTCCCCGGCGGAGCAAAGGGGCTGTCCTCCTCCCGAACCGGTCACAGGTCTTGTCACCGGTGCGGCCGACGTGCCAGTGTCCGGCCATGGTTACGTAACCATGGCCGGTTCACAAGGGTCCGAACCAGCTGTGCCCGGACCCGGACCCTGGTTCCTCACTGCCTCGGCTTCAGGTGACGAACCCGCACGGCGCCCCGCGATTTCCGTCACTGGAGACGACATGACCAAGACCCCGACGAGGTCGAGAAGACTGGCCAGTGTGCTCATGGCCGGCTTCGGCGCGACACTCATGTTGCTGTCCGCCCCCGCACCCGCCCTCGCCCAGCAGGCCGCCCCGGCGCAGGCCGGCTCGTACGCGCCGGCCAAGCCCGCGTCCAAGGGCGGTACGAGTGACTTCCGCGGGGTGAACTGGGCCGACCCGAGGGACAACTACGCGAGCGACGCCGTGGTGCCCAGCGGGCTGAAGGTGACCGACGACTACCGCACGGTGTACCGCACCGCCACCCGCATGGTGAGCGGCTTCAAGAAGAACCTGGGCGCCAACACGCTGCGCCTGCCGATCAACCCGGCGAGCGTGGGCACTGCCTGGTGGAAGTCGTACCGGGCGACCATCGACGCGGCCACGGCCCACGGCGACAAGGTCATCGTCAGCTACTGGGAGGCCGACACCAGCAAGGACGGCCTGGTCGACGACACGGCCGCCTGGAAGAAGATGTGGAACACGGTGGTGCGTGCGTACAAGCACAACCCGCGCGTCTACTTCGAGCCCATGAACGAGCCGCACGGCTACACCCTGGACCAGTGGGTAGGCGTCACCAGCGGCTGGCTGGCCCAGCACAAGGACGTGCCGCGCGGCCGAGTCGTGATCAGTGGCACCGGCTACAACGACAACGTCACCGGCGTCGGCGCGGCCCGCGCACTGCGGGGGACGCTGCTGTCGCTGCACTTCTACGGCTTCTGGAACAAGTACACCAAGCAGTCGGACTGGACCGCCGACCTGGAGGCCCGCCTCGGCAAGTACGCCGGGCGGACCGTCATCGACGAGGCCGGCGCCCCGATGACCATCGGTCTGAACTACGGCGCGTGGAACGGCAACGTCTACACCTCGTACCTCGCGGCCGTCGCGAACACCGCCCGCAGCAAGGGGATGGGGCTGGTGTACTGGCCGGGCCTGCGGTTCGGCGACGCCTACTCGATCGAGTCGCTGGACGCCAAGGGCAACCTGGTGGACAACAGCGCCACCGGAGTCGCGCTGCTGCGCTGGGGCTACGGCTTCGGCAAGACCCCGCCCGTCAACAACCTGCCGCCCGCGCCTCCCGGTGAGGTGCTGCGCGGAGTGGGCTCGGGCCGCTGCGTCGACGTGCCCGGCTTCAGCACGACCAACGGCACCCAGCTCGACCTGTGGGACTGCAACGACGGCGGCAACCAGACCTGGAACTGGAACGCGGGCAAGCAGCTCACCGTCTACGGCGACAAGTGCATGACGGTGGGAGGCACCGGAGCCTCGGCGGGGGACCCGGTGGTCATCTCCGACTGCACCGGCGCGACGGCACAGCAGTGGAACGTCAACGCGGACCTCTCGGTGACCAGCGTCGCGAACCCGGCCCTGTGCCTGGACGCGGCCGGCGCGGGCACCGGCAACGGCACGTCGGTCGACGTCTGGTACTGCAACGGAAGCGCCAACCAGCAGTGGGCCAGGAGCTGACGCCGTCGCCCGACCTCTGATCCGAACCGTGCGGGCCCGGCGAACACCTCGCCGG